>PLWX01000121.1 GCA_003151155.1 Acidobacteriaceae bacterium | reverse complement strand
AACATCTTTTTCGCCGACGCCGACTTCGAAGCCGCGATCGATGGCGCGCTCTTCGGCGTCTTCATTAATCAAGGTGAGGTTTGTTCCGCCGGAAGCCGCATCCTCGTCGAGCGTCCGATCTATAAAAAGTTTGTCGAAGCCATGACCGAAAAAGCGAAGCTCGTAAAACTCGGTCCGCCGATGGAACGCGAAACCAAGATGGGTCCGCTCGTCAGCAAAGAACAATACGATCGCGTGCGCAGCTACCAGGAACTCGGCAAGACCGAAGCAAAAGTCGCCAGCGGCGGCAACCGTCCGAAAGATTTTGCTAAGGGCTACTACGTTGAGCCCACCATTTTCTACGACGTCGATAACAGTGCCCGAATCGCGCGCGAAGAAATCTTTGGACCCGTCGCCTCGGTAATTCCTTTCGATAACGAAGCCGACGGCCTGCGCATCGCTAACGACACGCCTTTCGGCCTGGCTGCCGCCGTCTGGACGCGCGACATCTTCAAGGCCTTCCGCATGGTGAAGAAGATCCGCGCCGGCATCGTCTGGGTCAATCACATGCAGCCCACCTACTTCGAAGCACCCTGGGGTGGCTACAAGCAATCCGGCTTCGGTCGCGAACTCGGCCCCTGGGGAATCGAGGAATATCTCGAGACCAAGCAGGTCCACATCAACCTCAACGAGCAGCCCATCGGGTGGTACTGATGTCCTCCATCGTTCTGAGAACTGCTATTCCCGGTCCCAAGGCGCAGGAACTCGCCGCCCGTCGCGCGCAGTCCGTTCCTCGCGGAATTTACGCATCGACGCCCGTCTATGTCTCGCGGGCCGAGGGCGCCATCATTGAAGACGTCGACGGCAACTCCCTCATCGACCTGGCGGGCGGTATCGGCGTCATCAACGTCGGTCACCGCTCGCCCACGGTTGTCGACGCCATCCATCGCCAGGCCGATCGCTACCTGCACACCTGCTTCCAGGTTGTCGCCTACGAGAGCTATATCAAGCTCGCGGAAAAGATGAACCAGATCACGCCCGGTAATTTCGCGAAGCGCACCTTCTTCGTGAACTCCGGCGCTGAAGCCGTCGAGAACGCCGTCAAGATCGCCCGCTTCTACACCAAGCGTCCTGCGATCATTTGCTTTGAAGATGCCTTCCACGGACGCACTGCGCTTGGCATGGCGCTCACCAGCAAAACGCATCCTTACAAGGCCGGCTTTGAGCCCTTCCCCAGCGAGATTTACCGCATCCCTTACGCCTACTGCTATCGCTGCTCGTATGGACTGAAATATCCCAGCTGCGAAATTGCCTGTGCCGATGCGCTCGAAACGGTTTTCAAACGTACGGTCGCCGCGGAATCCGTAGCTGCCATCATCGTTGAGCCGGTCTTAGGCGAAGGCGGCTTCGTCACTCCGCCCAGCGACTTTCTCCCCAAGCTTCACGCCATCTGCAAACAGCACGGCATCCTCTTGATCGCCGACGAAGTACAAACCGGTTTCGGACGCACCGGTGCGATGTTTGCCTCCGAACGCTACGGCATCGAACCCGACATTCTCATCGCCGCGAAATCCCTCGGCGGCGGCCTTCCTCTAGGCTCAATCACCGGCCGCGCTGAGATCATGGACGCTCCCGGCCCCGGCGCCATCGGCGGCACCTTCGGCGGCAATCCCATCGCGTGCGAAGCCGCCATCGCCACCATCGACACCATGGCTCGTCTCGATCTCCCCGCGCGTGCTAACGCTCTCGGCGAACGCTTCCGCGCTCGCGCGCAGAAGTGGCAGTCGCAGTGGCCGCAGATCGGCGAAATCCGCGGCCTCGGTGGCATGCAGGCAATCGAACTGGTACGCTCGCCCGAGTCTCGCCTTCCCAACGACGCCGCAGCCAAACACATCATCCAATATTGTTACGAGCGCGGTGTGCTCACTTTGAACGCCGGCTCGTATGGCAACATCATTCGCATTCTCATGCCACTGGTAATCACCGAAGCCCAGTTCGACGAGGCTCTCTCCGTAATGGAAAGCGCCCTCGCCCACGAGTTCATGGGCTCCGCGGTAACCACCGGAGTTTCCTCGTGACACGATTGAAAGGATTTCCTTGAGCGCACGTGAGTTTTCGATCGGCAACTGATTGTCACTTACGGTAAAGCACAGCTTTCATCGCGACCGCTTTTGACATGAGGTAGGCACAGCTTCACAGGTTGCTGAAACAACTTTCGTTACCGGATCGCATGGAACGCATGGAATTTAAATTGCATGACATTTAAGTAGGCCGTGTATCAGGGCACGGCTTCAGCCGTGCCATTACGGCGCCCTAAGAGAGGGGCTTTAGCCCCTGAGGTACAAAGCTTCAAAGGATCTTCGTTTTTGACTTGAGGTAACGCACGGCTTCAGCCGTGCTATCCGAGCACTAAATAAATCGGGGCTTTAGCTCCTGAGGCAACGCACTCTACTCTGCCGAAATTGGTGATGTTTGATGACAACCCACGTACAAGCCGAACTCCTCCAGGTGCAAAACTTCGTCAACGGCGAATGGCGTCAGAGCAATTCCACCGACGCCCTGGAGATCACGAATCCCGCAACCGCCGAACCTCTCGCGCGCGTTCCCCTCTCCAATGCCGCCGAAGTCAATGAAGCTGTGCGCGCTGCCTCTGCCGCGTGGCCCGAATGGCGCGAAACCCCGCCCGGCGAGCGCATCCAGTACATCTTCAAGCTCAAGCAGCTGATGGAAGAGCATTTCGAAGACATCGCTCGCACCATCACCATCGAGAATGGCAAGACTCTGGTCGAAGCCCGCGGTGAACTCCGTCGCGGCGTCGAGAACGTTGAAGTCGCCTGCGGCATTCCCATGATGATGCAGGGCTATAACCTCGAGAACATCTCCCGAGGCATCGACGAGATCATGTATCGTCACCCGATCGGTGTAGTCGCGGCCATCACGCCCTTCAATTTCCCGGCGATGATTCCCTTCTGGTATCTCCCTTACGCCATCGCTACCGGAAACTGTTTCATCCTCAAGCCCAGCGAGCGCGTGCCGCTCACCATGCAGAAGATATTCCAACTCATTCACCAGATCGGCCTGCCGAAAGGCGTCATCAATCTCGTGAATGGCGGCAAACCCGCCGTCGACGCCCTTCTCGACCATTCCGACGTCCGCGCTATCAGCTTCGTCGGGTCCACCCCTGTCGCTCGCTACATCTACTCGCGCGCCGCCGACAAAGGCAAGCGAGTGCAATGCCAGGGCGGCGCGAAAAACTATGCCGTCATTCTTCCCGACGCCGACATGCACGCCGCCACCCAGATCGTCGGCGAAAGCGCCTTCGGCTGTGCCGGGCAACGTTGTCTCGCCCTCAGCGTCGGGGTCACCGTCGGCAAAGCGCAGCAAGGATTCCGTGAAGCGGTCTCCGACTTCGCCGCCAATCTCAAAACCGGCTACGGTCTCGACGAAGGATCGCAGATGGGCCCCGTCATCACCACGCAAAGTAAGACCCGAATCGAGGAGATCATCGATCGCGCGGTTCGTTCCGGGGCCAAGGCCGTAAAAGATGGTCGGGGCTACAAGGCTCCGAAACACGAGAGCGGAAACTTCCTCGCGCCTACCATTCTCGACGACGTGCCCGCTGACAGCGACATCCCGAAGACCGAGATCTTCGGCCCCGTGCTCAGCCTCGTCCACGCCGACACCCTCGACCAGGCCATCGAACTGCTTTCCAAGAGCGCTTACGGCAATGCCGCTTCGCTCTTCACCACCAACGGCGCCCACGCACGCCGCTTCCGTCACGCGGCGCCCGCGGGAAACATCGGCATCAACATCGGCGTTCCCGCGCCCGTCGCCTACTTCCCTTTCAGCGGTTGGAAGGAAAGTTTCTTCGGAGACCTGCACGGCCAAGGCCGCGATGCCATCGAGTTCTATACCGACAAAAAAGTTGTCATCGAGCGCTGGAGCTAAATCATGAGCGACACGATTCGCAAGTACCAGGATTACGTCATCACCAGTTTTGTGAAAGCCGTGCAGCCGGTCGTAATTGATACCGCCAGCGGCGCCATCATTCGCGACATCTCGGGCCGCGAGTTCATCGACTGCTTTGCCGGCATCTCCGTCGTCAACGCAGGCCACTGCAATCCCAAGGTGAACGCTGCCGCTAAGGCGCAAATCGACAAGCTCGTCCACTGCGCCTCGTACATCTATTACAGTCAGCCCACCGCTGATCTCGCCGAAAAGATCGCGCACATCACTCCCGGCACTCGACTCCGCAAATCGTTTTTTGCAAATAGCGGTGCTGAAGCCATCGAAGGCGCGATGAAAGTCGCGCGCCTCTTCACCGGCAAGCACGAGATCATTTCGCTCCAGCAGTCTTTCCACGGTCGCACCTGGGGCACCCTCAGCATCACCGGCAATCAGGGGCGTAAGAAACGTGGTGGCCCTTACGCACCCGGCATTGCCTTCGCGCCTGCTCCGTATGCGTACCGTTCCCCGTGGCCCAACGATCCTGAAAAGTTCGCCACCCATTGCGCGAAGACGCTCGAAGAAGTCATCCGCTTCTCTACTGCCGGCGACGTCGCTGCCTTTATCGCCGAACCCGTCATGGGCGAGGGCGGCATCATCGTTCCGCCGCAAAACTATTTCCGTGAAGTGAAAGAAGTCCTCGACCGTCACGGCATTCTCTTCATCGCCGACGAAGTCCAATCCGGCTTCGGACGCACCGGCAAGATGTTTGCCATCGAACACTTCGGCGTCGAGCCTGACATTCTGGTAACCGCCAAGGGCATTGCCAATGGCTACCCTCTCGCAGCGTTCACCACGCGCGACGAGATCGCCGCCTCTTTCCGCCCCGGCGACCATCTCTCCACCTTTGGCGGAAATCCTGTCTGCTGCGCCGCTGCGCTTGCCAACATCGAATTTTTCGAAGAAGAAAAACTCTGCGAGCAATCCGCGGAGAAAGGCCGCTACGCTCTTGCCCACCTGAAGGCCTTGCAACGACGCCTGCCCATCATTGGCGAGGTCCGCGGGCTGGGCCTCATGATCGGCGTCGAGCTCGTGAAGGACGAAGCCCTCACTCCCGCTGCTGCCGAAGCGGAAGCCGTGCGCGACACCTGTTTCAAGGCCGGTGTGCTGATCGGCGTCGGTGGCACCAATGCCAACGTCCTTCGCTTGCAACCTCCTCTCGTGATTACCCAGGAGCAACTCGACACCGCGCTCGAAGTGCTGGAAGGTGCGATTACTGAAGTCGCCAATCGGGTCACCGCGGTAGCTGGCAAGGCATAGCACGCATGACGCAAAACACCGCCGCCGCCATCGCGTCGTACCCGTTTCTGTTGAACGGCCAGTGGATCTCCGAAGGCCAACCCTCCGAGGTCCACTCTCCCTTCGATCAGAGCGTGGTCGGCCAAGTCTTCCACGGCGACCGGTCGCACGTTGAACTCGCAATCCGCGCCGCGCTCGAAGCCTTCGCGATCACGCGGAAACTCGCCAGCTACCAGCGCGAACAAATCCTCAGCAGAATTTCCACCAGCATCGCAGCTCGACGTGAAGACTTCGCCCGCACCATCGCCCTCGAAGCCGGCAAGCCCATCAAGACCGCGCGCCTGGAAGTCGCTCGCGCCGTCTACACCTTCAAGGTCGCTGCCGAAGAGAGCACCCGCATCGCCGGCGAATATCTCCCGCTCGATACCCTCGAAGCTGCCGCTGGTCGATGGGGCCTCGTCCGACGCTTTCCCATCGGTCCGATCTTCGCCATCACTCCCTTCAATTTTCCGTTGAACTTGGTCGCCCACAAACTCGCGCCTGCCATCGCCGCCGGATGTCCCATCATCCTCAAACCCGCGCCGCAAACTCCCATCACGGCTCTCAAACTTGCGGAAGTCATTCACGAATCCGGTTGGCCCGCCGGCGCACTTGCCGTGATGCCGCTTTCCAACGAAGACGCAGCCCTGCTCGTCGCCGACGAACGCATCAAGCTCTTGACCTTCACCGGCAGTTCCGTCGGCTGGGATCTGAAAAATAAAGCTGGCAAGAAGCGCGTGTTGCTGGAACTCGGCGGCAACGCCGGAGTCATCGTGCACTCTGATGCCGACTTACAATTTGCTGCCGACCGTTGCGCGCTCGGCGGCTTCAGTTATGCGGGCCAAAGCTGTATCTCGGTGCAGCGAATCTTCGTGGAGAAGTCGGTCTATCCAACCTTTACCAGCCTGTTGGTAGAAGGCGTTCGCCGACTGAAGACCGGCAACCCGCTGAGCGAGACCACCGACGTTGGCCCCCTAATCCGCGAATCCGATGCCAAGCGCGCCGAACAGTGGATCGAGGATGCCGTGTCCCAGGGGGCGAAGCTCTTATGCGGAGGTATCCGCCACGGCGCAGTCCTTGAGCCCACCGTCTTGACCTACACCCGTGCCCAGATGCTCGTCAACTGTCGCGAGATTTTTGCCCCCGTCGTCACCGTCGAACCCTACGACGATTTCCACGAAGCTCTCCGCCAGGTGAACGCCTCTCCCTTCGGCCTTCAGGCTGGCATCCTCACCCGTGACGCCCAACTCATCTTCACCGCCTTCAACGAACTCGAGGTCGGCGGGCTCATTGCCGGCGACGTGCCGACCTTCCGCATCGATCATATGCCCTATGGCGGCATCAAAGATTCCGGCCTCGGCCGTGAAGGCTTGCGCTATGCGATCGAAGAAATGACCGAGCCCAAGCTGTTAGTCATGAACTTGTGAATCTTCATTGCACCGCTTGCGTGAAGGATCGCCCCGGCCTGAACTCCGACTCCACGTCACGCTCGATCAGGCTCACAATCAGCCGCTCTCCCTCGCATTCAAACGGACATTGCAAAAGCACCCTGCCATGCCGCACGGTCAGGTCGTAGTCGTTCCCATCCGCAACCGACGGCAACGAGATGTGCGTCGGCTGTGGTAACAAGGCTTTCACGCTGCCCGCCACCATGTTCGCCAACTCTCCCACCGCATCCCGAACCTCGTCCAACGACAATTCCCCTTCTCTTTTGCCTTGGAACGTCATCGCCGCACGTTGCGCCAACCCCTGTCCGCAATCCACGCGCACCGCTCCTTGCCACGCGCCGACCAGTTGCACGCACCCACCGATATAACCGCCGCCATGGGCCAGGGCGTCCGCATATTCAATCGCCGATATCGTGATCCCGAGCATCGACGCCCAGATCTGTTCATTCATTGCAATCAAGTCTTCCTGGCGTACTGACATGGCTCTAACTCCTCAGGCTATAACACGATGTCTTCTCGAAGGGCACTCGCTCCAACTTGTCATCGAGGTTAATGGTGGACTCGGCGCAACCCAGGAACAAATATCCTTCCGGCTTCATCACGCCGCGCGCTTGCGCCAGGATCTGCTTCTTTACCGGCACATCGAAATAGATGAACACATTCCGCAGCATGATGATGTCCATCGAAGGCAGCATCTGCCAGGGCTTGGAGAGATTCAATGGTTCAAACTCCACCCGGTTGCGGATATTGCTTTTCACCACCCACTCCAGCCCTTCACGCTGGAAATAACGGGTCAGCAACGCTGCCGGCAAGCCGCGGTTGACTTCCATCTGCGAATAACGCCCGCTCCGCGCCCGGTTCAAGATCGCCGACGAAATGTTCGTACCCAGGATTCTGATCGTCCACGTCCGCAGCTCTGGAAAATCTTCTTCGATCATCATCGCCAGGCTGTAAGCCTCCTGCCCGCTCGATGACGCGGCACTCCAGATGTTCAGCTGGCGCACGCTGCTCCGCTTCGCAATCAACTCAGGTAGCAGGTTCCGCTTGATCACGTCGAAAGGATGCAGGTCGCGGAAGAACCACGTCTCGTTATTCGTCATCGCATCCAGCACCTTGCGATGCACCGTCCCGAAAGGCTTCGTCCGCATCTGCAGCAACAGCGCGCCCACGGAAGCGTGTCCCTCGGTCACCGCGATGTGCGCCAGCCGCGACTCCGCAAGATACTCACGACCGCTATCAATTGAGATCGCGGAGTGGTTCAGCACCAGGTTGCGAAGATAGTCGAATTCACTGATGGATATGCTCATCGCCGTCAAGCTCCACGGCGCATTGCAACTCGCGCGCCCGCGACTCTACGAACAACTTCCATGCCAATTTCATCCAAGGGCAGAACCCGCTCCGCCAACCCCGCGTTCGCCACGAAGCCCGGCATCCCCCATACCACCGAACTCGCTTCGTCCTGCGCCAGCACCGTGCCGCCGGCTTCCCGGACACATTCGCACCCGCGCAAACCGTCTTGTCCCATCCCGGTCATCACCACGGCTAACAATCCTGCGCCATAAACCCGTGCCACTGAACGAAACAACACATCCACCGAAGGCCGGCAGGAATTTTCCGGAGAGCCTTGCGAAGTGCGCAGCTTGGTTTCCAGACCACGACGTTCCACCGTCCTGTGAAAATCTCCCGCCGCGATCCACACCCGCCCCGGCTGCACCATCTCCCCATCACTCACCTCCCGCACCAGAAGCTTGCATTCCTTGTTCAAGCGTTCCGCGAGAAACCGCGTAAAGGTCGGCGGCATGTGTTGCACAACAAATACCGGCACGGGGAAATTAGCCGGTAGGTTTGGCAGAACCTTCGACAGCGCGTTCGGCCCGCCGGTCGACGCTCCAAGCGCCACCGCCGTGATCGTTCCGCCATTGGCTGGCNNGCATCCGGATCGCTTCCATCCCTTGCCCGCCAGGCCTCGCATTCGAAGGCTTGGTCACGTAATCCGAAGCTCCCAGCGAAAACGCTTCCAGGGTTGCGACCGCTCCGCGCTCCGTTAATGTGCTGAACATAATCACCGGCAGCTTTGGATGCGTCCGCCGCAACGCCGCCAGCGTCTCCAGCCCATTCATCTCCGGCATCTCGATATCCAGCGTCACCAGTTCGGGAGATACCTGGTCGAGCATCTGCAGCGCAATCTTTCCATTCGCCGCCACGCCTACCACTTCGATGTCCGCTTCGCACGCCAGCACCTGCCGCAACAGCGACCGGATCACCACCGAATCATCCACGATCAATACGCGTATACGATTCATAGCGCCTGCGGTGTCAGTCCGAGAAGTTCCAGCTTGTCGAGAATCACTTCGCGATTAAACGGCTTCATCACGTATTCATCGGCGCCGGCTCCCAGCGCACGCGACATCTCCACCATCTCCGTTTCCGTCGTCACCATCATCACCTTGATGGCGTTACAGCGGACGTTCGCTCGCATCGGGCGCAGCATCTCGAGGCCATCCATTTCCGGCATGTTCCAATCCAGCAACAGCACGTCCGGAAGCTCATCCGATTGCAAGGCCTGCAATGCCTCCTTGCCATTGCGAGCCTCCGTCACTTCGAAGCCCGCCGATTTCAGGATCATCCTCAGAAACGCCCGCATGGCGGATGAATCGTCCACGATCATTGCGCGCATCTTGCATCTCCTCTGCATCAGTTCACTTGTCGCGTGCCATCGATCTGCAACACCGCATCCAGGTCCACCGCATGCAGCAATTGCCCGTCGAGCTTGTACACCCCGCACGTCATGCGCCGTGCTGCGCCCAATAACGTTTCCGGAGGCGCCTCGAACGTGCCTGGCGAAACTTCCACCACATCGCCGATCTCATCCACCAGCAGGCTCACCGCTCCATCGTCGGTCCGCACCACCACGTTCATCGGCTTGCGGTCCGCCGGTCGCGACTCCATATCCAGCCGCTTCCGCAGGTCGATCGCGGTTACGATCTGCCCCCGCAGGTTGATCAATCCTCCAATCACCTCGGCGGCCCGGGGTACGCGCGTCATCGCCTGGTAGCGGATCACCTCCTGCACTTTCTCAACTTCAACTCCGAAGAAAAGTCCGTTGAGATAAAACGTGCAGAACTGCTGCGCGATCACATTTTCTTCAGGCATACATCCCCTCCGCACTTTCCGCGCACACCGTCGCCATCACCGCATCCACGTCCAGCAGATCGGTCACCTTCTGTTACAGCACCGCCGAACCCTGCAGGTACATTCGATCTTTGCTGCGGCTCAAGCTCACGCGCTGTTCCGTGACATCCTCGATCTGATCCACCAACTAGCCCGATACTCCGGCCTGACTTCGAGGAAACAATCACCGGCAACACCTCTCTGTCTCCCGCGGGAGCCAGGTTGAGCAGATGTGCCAGGCGCACCAGGGGCATGATCTGGCTTCGATATTGCACGACCTCACCGCCGCCCGAATGTTCGACATCGGCAATCGCAAACTCCTCCAGTCGATCGACGCTGCCCAGCGGAATCGCTACCCGTCCTTCGTCGCCGATCCGGACCAGTAGCCACGCCGCCGCATTCGCATGCAACTCGTCCAGCTTGGTATGCACCTGGTTCACCGACCGGTCTCGCAGTTCGGTGATCACGCTGGCCTGTTGCGCCAACCCCATCACGTCCAGGATGAGCGCCACCGTCCCGTCGCCCATGATGGTTGCCCCCGCAAAGCACGACAGCCCTTTCAATAAATTGCTCAACGGTTTCACCACGATCTCTTCGGTGTCGTTGATCTCATCAACCACCACCCCAAACTGGCGATCGTCCGCCTGCAATACCACGATATTGACTTCGAGACCGCTCTCGGCATCGCTGTCTTCGTCCGGACGCGACGTCAAAGCCGTTTCCCTTTTGTCGGGCAACGCCAGCCCCAATTCACGATTCAGGTAAACCAGCGGCAGCAGGTTCCCACGCAACCGGTACACCGGGGCCCCGTGGATATACTCGATTCCCTTCGCGACCGCGTCGCCTTCCAGTCGCACCAGTTCCAACAGGCTGACTTGCGGAATCGCGAACCATTCTCCCCCGCTGGTCGCAATCAACGCCGGGATAATCGCCAGCGTCAGCGGGATCTTGATCTTCAGTGTCGTGCCTTTGCCTTCCAGGCTCTGCAGATCGACTGTGCCGCCAATCTTCTCGATGTTGGTCTTCACCACGTCCATGCCAACCCCGCGGCCAGAAATGTTCGTGACCTCGCGAGCAGTCGAAAATCCCGGTAGGAAGATCAGGTTCAACCGTTCGCGTTCGCTCATCCGCGCCACCTGCTCAACGCTCACCAGGCTCTTCTGACCCGCCTTCTCCCGCACCGCCCCCAGGTCGATCCCGCCCCCGTCGTCGCTGATCTCGATGTTGACCTGCCCGCCTTCGTGGTACGCGCGCAACAGCAATCGCCCTTCTTCTTCTTTCCGCTTTCCCGGCGCGCCCCCGGCATCTCGATGCCATGATCCACCGCGTTGCGCACGATGTGCGTCAACGGGTCCTTGATCGCCTCGATGATCGTCTTGTCGAGCTCCGTATCCGCGCCATCCATCTCCACCCGTACTTTTTTCCCGCAAGCCAGTGCCAGGTCGCGAACCACCCGCGGCAATTTATTCCAGATGTTCCCGATCGGCTGCATGCGCGTCTTCATCACGCTCTCCTGCAACTCGGTCGTGATCAAATTCAAACGCTGCGCCGTACTCACGAAGCCGCTGTCCTGCTGGCTTCCCGTGAATTGCAGGATCTGGTTACGTGCCAGCACCAGTTCCCCCACCAGGTTCATCATCTTGTCCAACAGGCTTACATCCACCCGGATGTTGTTTGCCGAAATCGCCGGACCTTTCCCTTCGCTACTCTCCCCACTCCCCGGCGCGGCGGTTGTGTTCCCTGCTGCGCTATCTTTCGCCATATCGGCCCCGTCAGGACCTTCCCCATAGGCCATACCCGGCTCATCTGCTAAGGCCTTCGCTGGAACTGCGACCGCCTTCCGCACCCGCTTCTTCGCCTTCGCCTTGGGAACTTGTACCGCGCCGGCGTCTTGCGACGTTTGCTTTTCGTCCGCCTTCCTTTCCAGCAGTCCCCCCAGCACCGACACTACCGGCTGCACATCACGTGAGCCTTCTTCTCCGCAGCTCCCTATACTGCCCAGCAATTCCCGTAATACATCCACCATGCTCAGCAGCCCACTCGTGATCACCGGATCCAGCACCAGTTTTCCGTCCCGCATGCGACTCAACAGGCTCTCTCCCACATGCGCCACCGCCTCAATCTTCGGAAATCCCAGTACCCCGCTCGTTCCCTTCACCGTGTGAATCGCCCGAAAGATCGACGCCAGCAGGTTCTTCTCCGAAGGGTCCTTTTCCAGCGCGACCAGGTCGCGATCCATCTGGTCCAGGCCTTCATTGCTCTCTACCAGGAATTCTTTGACGATCTCATCCATCTCACTCATCGCTTGCTATCACCCGGAAACCTTCCTCTCTGAAACTAAGCTCACGGAAGGCGGATTCAGACCATTACGCCTGTCTCTTGGATAGGTCGTAGTGACTGCATCGGCAATAAGGCTTGGAAGTAGAGTCAAAGTAGATTAAAACTCTGTCATGTTAGGAACCCCCCCCCGGCCCGAGTGACAATTCTTTACCCGGTATTTTTCCTTCCAGCATCTATCGGCAGGCGATCTACCGCCTCCGCTCTCGGCCAAAATCCTTGCCCAGAGCGAGGTTACGGCTATTTACCATATTGACAACACATCTCCAATCGCGGAAAATAGCATCACACCTACCTCGGAAATACCCCACTGGCCTTTACGGTGACCCCCTCGGCTCCGTCTTCCTATGGGCAGTCTCGACCGGGTTGGACTCTCGCCGCGGAATGTCACGGCGCGCACGGAGGAACTCTGCAAGTGGATAGATTGAAAGGTACTGTGAAGTGGTTTAACAATGCCAAAGGTTATGGCTTCATCGGTCGCGAAGATGGCGCCGATGTTTTTGTCCATTACAGCGCGATAACTTCGGAAGGCTACAAGAGTCTCGCCGAAGGCGATCAGGTGGAATTTGAGATCGTCGAGGGCCAAAAAGGTCCCCAGGCCGGTAATGTAATCAAAGTTGCATAACCAATCCGCTTCCGTAACATACGGATTTCGACCCGGCCCCCAAGGCTGGGTTGCTTTTTTGGGGCGCGGCTATAATGCCCCGCATGGATCGTCGCCGTTTTCTCGTTCTTTCCGGGCATGCCGCCACCTTGGCCGCCCTCTCGCCACGATTGCTCGCCCAGAGTTCAACCGCTTTCCCGAACGATCTCGCGACGCTCTACCGAAATGCCCTGGTAATCGACACCCTTTGCGGTCCCTTCGCCGGCGACGCCTTTCCTCCCTCCGACGACGCCGTCCGCCAGGTTCGCTCCTCCGGTATCACCGCCATCAATTTCACCGTCTCCGATCGCACCTTTGAAGGCACGATCGAATCCCTCGCTGCGGTCCACGCCCTCGTCGAGCGCTATCCTGACTTGTTCACCCTCGTACGTCAGCATTCCGATATTCCACGCGCCAAGCGCGACGAGCAGATCGGCATTCTTCCCGGCTTTCAGTACACCCAGTTCCTCGAAGATGATCCGCAGCGTATCGAAACCTTTCGCCGTCTCGGGGTGCGCATCATGCAACTCACCTACAACCTGCGCGGTGCCTTTGGCGATGGATGCCTCGAACCCGGCAACGCCGGACTCAGCAAGGCCGGCCTCGATGCCGTGAAGCGGATGAATGCCCTTGGCGTTGCCGTCGACATGAGCCATAGCGGTTACCGCACCACCTCCGACGCCATCTCTGCGTCCTTGAAGCCGGTTCTCATCACCCATTCCGGATGCGCCGCCGTCTACGCCCACCCGCGCAGCAAGCCAGATGAGATTCTCAAGTCGCTCGCGAATCGCGGCGGTTATTTCGGCGTCTTTCTCATGCCTTATCTTGTCGCTTCGCCCACCGTTCCCACGCGCGAACACGTCATCGCTCATCTCCTTCATGCCATCAACGTCTGCGGCGCCGATCACGTCGGCATCGGCTCCGACGGTTCGATCGATGCGGTTCGCCTCAGTGACGAACAAAAGAAGGCCTTTGATGAGGACATCGCCCGCCGTAAAAAACTCGGCATCGGCGCTCCCGGGGAAGATCGTTATCCCTATGTTCCCGATCTCACCGGACCCGAGCACATGGAAACCATCGCTTGGGAACTCCAGAAGCGAGGCCAGCCTTCCGCCGTAATTGAGAAGATTCTTGGCGCGAATTTTTATCGCGTGCTCGGCGACATCTGGGGCACCGCCTGAAGCGCAATAAAAACCCCCACGCAATCTCCGCGTGGGGTGGGTAGAGCGCGTAGGTAGAGTTAAAGATCAGTGTGCCGCAAACAAATCGCTCATCACCCGCGACGCTTTGTCGCAAGCATGGTTGAGACACGGCAGACCGAAGCCCGCTTCAATCGTCTTCAGCAGCGAATAGTGATCGTAGAAGTATGGGCTCGACACCCCGTGCCTTCCATAATTCGTATCCACGATCAGCAACACCTGGTTCGTGATCGGCGACAGACTGTAGTCGTTCTCATCCCACACAATCACGATCGCGTTGTTGCCGTTCTTCCACGCCGGCGAAGCCTTGATCGAGGTAACCAACCGCTTCACTGTTACGTCGCCCTGGTAGATCAGCGCCGGGTTCAGCCCGACCTGCGTCCCGTTATCGCTGGGATCGCCCGCACAGATCGGTCCAGCATTGCTGCGGCCATGCTGATCGTTGCACTGGTTCGGCGCGATGAACGAGAAGTTCGGCACCCGGCCCGAACCAAGATCTTCAAACAGACCGCCGGTCCCATCGAATGGTTTCACCTGCCGGAAGCTGAGGTCCGGATCGAATCCGTCCTGCACCGCGCGGAAATAGACAAACGGATTGTGCTTCGAAGCGTACAACTGCACGATCTGGCTCTGCGTAAAGCCGGTTGGCAATACGGAATTGTTGGTGTAGGTTCCGTCGCTATAGTTCACGTAGTCGGCGCCACCCAGCGGCAGGTCTTCCTGGTAGCTCTTCCATGTCATGCCTGCCGCCACCAGTTGGTCTGCGATGGTTTTGCCGTGCGTATCTTTATTGGCTGCAATCGACATCGTGCCGTCGATATTGATCTCTCCCGGAGGTCCCGAGGTCTCGTTCGAGAAATCGATCGCCGGCGTTGCCGCATCCGTTCCTTCTCCGTAGATCGGACAAACTCCCGTCGTCGTGGCTTCATCGTTCGGCGTTCCCGTCGCCAGGTTTGTCAGGCACGAGGCATCATGCCAGTCCGGCGGATTATCGGAAAGCACTCCGAAGTTCGAACCACCAACCGTTTCCAGGTAGTTGGTCAAGCTCGGGTGCGCGATCGCGAAGTAGTTGTCGGCGGAATTTGCCGTCTTCGCCAGCTGATTCGTGAACGGAGCACTCGGGTTGTTGATGAGCTGCTGATACCCGTGGTTCTCCATCATGATCACGAAAACATGATCGAGATGTGGAACGCCTTTCGGGGCGTTCCCTTCCGCAGCTATGGCTGAACTAATCAGGCCGGCGGCGACCAGCGCGAGGGTAGCGATTTGTTTCGTCATTTCCAGGACCTTTCTTCGTTTCGAGGATGAGCGGTAGGGGCGTCAGAAACTCCGAATTGACGCGCATCCCGGACGGTACCCTCCATCTGCTAAGTTCCCGTTACGAAGCCATGAAGATCCTGTGAACCATCCTGCTTTTTCCGCAAGCCTCCCGTCACACCCAACACGTGCACCCGTCACAGACATCGCTTTACGACCTTGCGTAGCCTGCTAAATGAGGGTCAGTAGGCCCGGACTCAGGTCCGGACCCACTGGCCCCAATCTTTTGCACCAAACGTTCTTTGATAACTCCACCCGATCCACAAACCACCCACATCCCGCATGTGGGTGGCAACGCAGCGTTAACTCACACGTTTTCAATATTTTCCGTGTAGCTGCCGTCAAATCAGTATTTTGCGCGGTTTACCCCACGCAACTCACTGAAAACAGGTACGGCGGATCGGGGTGGGGTTAACCAACGATTAACGAGAGGATGGCATGGCGAACCACATCGAACTCTGCAACCACATCAAGGCCGACGGAAACGTCTGCGAATCACCCGCACTGAACGACGAAGACTACTGCTTCTTCCATCGCGAAAGTCGCGAACGCATCAAGCGTCAGCGACGCGCTGCGCGTCGCAAGCAGCCCTTCCAACTTCCTGTTCTTGAAGATGCGGCCGCCATTCAACTCGCCATCGGCGATACCATAAACGCCCTGCTTGCCGGACAGATCGATCACAAGACCGCGGGCCTCGTTCTTTACGGCCTGCAAACCGCCGCTGGCAACGCCCGCCACGTCACGTTTGAAATTGACGAATGCTCACGCCGTTTCGACAGCTACGAGACTGGGGAACAAGATTCACTTGAAGAAGAGATCCAGGAAGAGATCCAAGCAGAGCAGCGTGCAGCGCAGAACGCAAATCCGATAGAAACAGCGCCTCGGATTACCGCCGGTACAGCAGCATCCGAACCCGAGTTCCCTCCGAAGAAATCTTCAGAGTCCGTGCCTTCAGCCACACCCGCCGAGCCAGTGCAACCTACATCGGCCGCCAAGCCACAAAAGAAAAAAGCTTGAGGCCGAGCCTCAAGCTTTCAAACCGTTTTCGTCTTACCGGTTGCGCGCGCGCCGGTCGGCAGCTTCGCAAACTTTCCCAAGGCAGGTGACAAATACGATCGACACCGCGAACCATGCAACCAGACCTTCGACGATTCCCATATTTCCTCCTCCGCGCCCCAAACCCTGCGAGCAGTGGAAGGATGATCATCCAGAGCTGCTGGATCGTCAATACACCTGAGTACTGGTACCCCAGTAACTCCGGAGATGCTGCATGCACAACAACTTGCCGTTGGACCCGGCATTTGCCGTTAGGTGCGTACAGCTTCGGCGGCTGCCTCTTTTGCTTTGTATCAGGGCACGGCTTCAGCCGTGCCAATACGGCGCTCTGGAAGAGGGCTTTAGCCCCTGAGGTAATTTTCGAAAGGCCGCGGCTTTTGCCGTGAGGTAGCACCCGGCTTCAGCCGGATGATTCGAGGTACCGCCCGGGCAGGTGTAAAGCGGCGCTTCCTGGAGCCCCGCCCTTCTCCGTGCCTCAGTGTCTCCGTGTTGGGTGTTTTCGCTCCCAGATAGGGCTTTAGCCCCTGGGTAATACGATTTACGAAAGGATTTCATGGCCGATTTTCATCTCGCAATTCCTACCCTCCTTCGTCACGAAGGCGGATATGTCAACGATCCCGACGACTGCGGCGGCGTCACCAATTTCGGCATCTGCCAGCGCTCCTACCCCAAACTTGACATCGCCAGCCTCACCCTCGACGAGGCCAAGGCCATCTACGAACGCGACTTCTGGAAGCCCCTGCTCCTCGACAACGTCCACTCCCAGGCCGTCGCCACCAAGCTTCTCGATACCGCCCTGCTCATCGGCAAGACCCGCGCCGTCGAGTTCCTCCAGCGCTCCGTGCAGAAAGCCGGGGGCAGCATCGTCCTCGTGGACGGAAAAATGGGAGAAAATACATTGATGGCCATCAATATGACTTCTCCCGATTTGTTGCTCGATGCCTTCCGTCGTTTGCTCGCGACGTATTACGAAAACCTCGCAGCGCAAATTCCCAGCAACCGCAAATTCCTCAAAGGCTGGCTGCTCCGCGCCGTTGCATAAAAGAAAATGCAGAGGCTTTCGCCTCTGCATTCGCTCCTACAGCCTGAGAATTATTTTGTCGCCGGAGCCGCAGACGTTGCCGGCTTTTTGTCGTTCAGATTGAACTGGACCTTCGGAGCCTCGCGTGACGATTCGGAAGCTTGGAAGTAAGCGTCGTTGCGATGGAACCCTGCGCTGGCTGCGAACAGGCTCGCCGGAAATTGCCCGATGTAGGTGTTGTAGTCGGTGAGTGCGTCGTTATAGCGCCGACGCGAAACCGAGATCCGGTTCTCGGTACCGGCGAGTTCATCCTGCAGCCGCAGGAAGTTTTCGTTCGACTTCAACTGCGGATAATTCTCCACCACCACCAGCAGTCGGCTGATCGCACCATCGAGTGCCTGGTTCGCTGCGATCTTCTCCTGCGGCGTTCCCGCTCCGGCGAGCCGCGCGCGTGCGTCCGCGATCGCAACGAACACGGCCTGTTCCTGTTGCGCAATTCCCTTCACCGTCTCCACCAGGTTCGGAATCAGGTCGGAACGGCGTTGCAGATCGACATCCACTTGCGCCCAGGAATTCTTGACCGCTTCATTCTTGGCGACCAGCGTGTTCTTCGTGCCGATGTACATCCCGAACAGACTCAGGACAATGAGACCGATAACAACCAGGACAACCAATGCTTTCATGCTTGCTCCTTAGGGTTACGCGTGATCCAGCTTGCGGTCAACCCAGGTAATGACCTGCTCGATGATGAAAAGATATTGCCGGAACGTCTCGTTCACGTGCAGGGCATGGGAACGCCCTTCGCGCATATCGAAGATTTCCAGGAATGGCTTGGGATCGAAGCCTACTAATTCGCCGAGCTTCACTGTGACGTCGCGACGATGCGCTGGCGGTTCCTGTCCGACCGCAATCAGCACATGGCGGAAGAGCGTACCGAAGCTTGAGATCGATTGCAACATCAGGTTCAGCACCGCCTCTTCCTGCGGCTCCGCAATGTAGCCTTGGCGAAGGCGCAACAGGCTCGTCCGCAGCTCGTGCTCGAGTTGCACGCGGTGCATCGCCATGGGGACCTGCAACGTCGCAAACACGTCTTCCCCGTCCATCACGCGATGGCGATGCTTCATGTCGTAGAGTTCGATGGAGAATACATCCGCCGCCCGTTCGATCTCCTCACGCGTGAAGATCACCAGCGGAGGATGACCGCGGTCACGCCACCAGTGCATCACCGGAATCAGCGCCTTCAGACCTTCAAGCGGAAGCTTGTTGGCGACCACGAGAACGTTGATGTCGCTGTAGTCGCGACGAAAGTCCTTGCTGGCTGCTGAGCCATAGACAATGACCGAAACCAGGTTCTTGCCGGCAGCTTCGCGCAAGCGCGGCACCAGTTCGGTGAGCTCTGCCTCGGGATTGATCGTCTTCCTGCTGTTACCAACCGCCACTTGCGCCACCTCCTCCAGAGCTTCCGCCACCAAATCCCCCGAACCCGCCTCCACCGCCACCGCCGAACCCGCCTCCGCCAAAACCTCCGCCTCCTCCGAACCCACCACCAATCCACGGACCGCCCCAGAACCCGCCACCACCGCGGCTAGCGCCCGCTCCATAACGGATGCGTCGAATGATGGAGCTGATCACGTTGAACACGATCACAATGAGGAAGAAGATGAGGAACCAGGGCAACTGCGTCTGGTGCTGCGGGTGATACTGCGGCAACGGCTGTACACCCGTGAGTTGCACCTTGGCATCGTCGGCGATGGTCTGCGCCACCCGCGTGGTCATCAGGTTCAGAGCGCCCGAGTAATTGCCGTCCTTGAAGAGCGGAACCGCTTCGCGGCCGAAACTTCCTACTTTGCCGTCGGGCAGAATGCCTTCGAGTCCGTACCCTACTTCAATCCGGTATTTGCGGTCGCCGATCGAGGTGAATACCAGCACTCCGCGATCGGACTTCTTGCCGCCAATACCCCATTGCTTGAAGAGCTTGACTGCATAATCGTCAACGTCATCGCCATCCAGCGACTTCACCGTCACAACCGCGATCTGTGCGTTAGCCTTCTGGTCGATCTCGGTAGCCAGGGCTTCCAGCTTTGCCTTCGTGTCAGCCGAGAGCGCTCCAGCGAAGTCGTCGACGTAACCGGTAGGCTTGAGCGAGTCAATTGGCTCCGCCGCACAGAGCAATGCGCAGAGAAGGATGAGAGCCAGCCAACTCCACCGGATGGATGTTCGAAGCATTGTCATGGATTGTACCGGAACCAGCTGCACCGGACAGGATGAATCTCCCCTGCAGCAGCATCGCGGCCGGCGCGAGTCAGTTCTCGATGCTGAAGTTGTAGGTGTTCTCTTCCAGTTCGGCGTCAGACGAGATGCGCAGATCGAGCCATCCCTCGACCGGAAGCGCGTCAACCGGAAGCTTCTCGCGCCACAAGCTGAAGCGCAGGCGAAGCCGATCCCCATGTTGCGCACCGAGAAGCTTGTGCGGAAGCCGGAATTCGACGATGTTGCCAATCACGACCTGTATCTGCTGCGCGGTTGGATCCGCGCCGGAGATCAGTGAGCCGCCGTCGGTGAGATCGCAGTTCGCGAGCACATGGCGCTCCTCGCCGTTGGTGACGCTCCAACTGCGCAGGTCGCTTCCCTGCGCGTTGGCGATCAGCCGGAACGCTGTAGTCTGCTTGTTCCGGATCATCTCTATATTCGTAACGACCCGATATACGCCGACCGGAGGCATCTCCGCGGCAAAGTCCAGCCGGCCATAGAGGAATTCGTCGTCCACGCCCGCATAGATCGCATCGAGCAGGAACTGCTTCCCGTGCATCGAACTGGTGCGACGATCCGCCGTGTACATCGCGGCGCCCATCCAATCAAAGTATCCGCCTACCTTGCCGTCAATAACTGGGTGAATGAACGCCGTCTGTGGAACCAGCGTCGGACGAACCGTACCGGCGATGATCGGCTGGGCGAGTTCTTCAGGCGCGGATGCGCCCAGCGCTTGGTACACGTTGGATAGGTGCTTCCGGTAAAGCTCGTCGAAGTCACGGTCGTTGGCGGAGTGATGTTCGGGACCGTACCACCAGTTCCAGTCACTCCCCTCGGCGATCAGCAGCTCCTCGTAGGCGAGGTTCTGCTGGTCCTCGGTCGCCCGATGGACGTTGTCGTCGTAGAACTTGCGGGCGGCGGCGAGATGATCCCAGGCGCGATTGTCCTCGGGAGCGCCAATCCAGATGTTGAAGTTGGCATTGATCCACGAACCCGGGACAAGCTTGTCTAGCTTGCCAAAGTCTTCCTCGCGGGTGCGCGCGATCGCCTCGCTGATGGTAAGGGCCTCGATCTGCGGGTCCTTCTGGAGTGCACCGTAGAAGCGGCGGAGGAACTCCCGCCCGTTCTTCGGATAAGACTCCCAGGCGTTCTCGCCGTCCAGGATGATCGGAATAACCGCGTCCCGTCCGCTATCCAGCACCGGCTTGGCCGACACGTGAATGCTGGTAATGAGGTGCTGCGCGGCGTCCGCGGCGGGCATCCCCTGGTACACGAATCCGATGAGATCGGAGAGCCGATGATCGCGGAAGACCATGTGCATCCGCGTCTCACCCTTCTCGTACCGATAGATTCGGAAGAGCTGCTGGGCACTCTCGGCAGTGAGTTGGCCCTTCAGATCCCGCTCGAGGAAGTGATTCAGGGTGCGACCAAGCACGCCCTCGTCGGTGGCCATCCATTGCACACCTTGCCGTGCCGCAAGGGCAATTGCTTCTTCCGAAACACTGCCTTCGCTGGGCCACATGCCGACCGGCCGGTGATGAAACAGCTGCTCGTGGTAGGTGAGGGCGCGCTCAATCTGCTCTTCCGCATCGTCAGGCCGCTGGAAGCGGGCCTGCGGCAGTGGCAATCCAGGCGTAGAAACCGCCCCTTCGTAGGTATCGCAGACCAGCGGAAGGATCGGGTGATAGAAAGGCGTTGCCGAGATCTCGATACTGCCCTTCTTCACCGCTTCGGCATAGGCCGGGATCACGGACGAGATGATCTCGCGCTGCATGAGCAACATCGCGCGTTGATCCTCGGCGTTGAATCCGCTCCCCTTCTGAACAAGTGCCTGCACGACAGGACGATCCAGGAAGAACTCGTCGAACCATGCGATCTGCGACAAGACCTGGAGATCGGTGATGTCCTGGTTATCGAAGGACGATTCGGGATTCTCGCGCTGGCTCACCTGCTGGTAGCGCTGCCAGAGTTCCTGGTAACGCGGGTAGCGCGCGATCATGTGCATCGCATTGGCTTGAAACAGGTATTGCAGCGCAAAGCGGCGGCCGGCTTCCTCTAACTGAGCCGCAGGCTTAGCCACCATATCAAGAAAGGGGTCGCGCGCCGTCCCGGCAGCATAGTCCTGCATCTGGACCAGCAACGACGGCACGAGGTTGAAGTTCTGGTGGACGTCAGGGAACTCGTCCAGCAGCTTGACCATGCCGTAGTAGTCCTTGAGCGCGTGCATGCGCACCCAGGGCAGCCGGTATTCCCCGGACACGAGGTCCTTGTAATACGGCTGATGCATGTGCCACAGGAGCAGAAGGTAAATCTTAGGATTGCGTGCCATGTATGATTTTGCCGCTCCAGTGTATCAAGATCGGCAAAATGGGGAACCCGGTTAAGAGTTACCGCAGTGACACACCAAGGTCTGCATCGCGAATTGGCATAAGGGGTTCAGGGCCCTCCGTCGGTTAATTCGTGGCCTGCCGTTCGGGTTACACTATGCAGGTGCGGACCCGCATCCTCACTCGCTACATTCTGAACGAAGTTCTGTCGCACGGGGCCATCGGTCTGGCGCTGTTCACGTTCGTGATCTTCATGCGCGACCTGGGCCGGCTGTTGGAGCTGATCGTGCGCAACAGCGCCCCCCTGCCGAGTGTCGCGGAAATCTTCTTCCTTACCCTCCCGGCGGCTTTGACAGTGACCCTACCCATGGCCGTCCTAGTCGGCATCCTGATCGGCCTGAGCCGCCTCGCCGCCGATAGCGAGGTCACCGCCATTCGCGCCAGCGGCATGGGATCGGTGATGTTTGTACGCGTAATCTCAATCTTCGCGATCGCCCTATGGGCGATGGCCCTGGCGAATACCGTTTACCTGGCACCCCGGTCGGCGGCGGCTCTATCCCACCTGCAGGACAAACTGAAGAGTTCGCAGGCGTCCTTCGAAGTACAGCCGCGGGTGTTCTATGAAGACTTCAAGAATATGGTGCTGTATGTGGAAGACGTGAAGCCGGGGAACGGATCGGCGCTATGGAAAGGCGTGTTTCTCGCCGACGTGACGACGCCCTCGCAGCCGAAGATCACCATGGCGGAGCGCGGGATCGTAGTGCCGGAGGGTACGGACAGCCTCCACATGCACCTCGAAGATGGGACGCAGCAGGAGACGAATCCTAAAGATCTTTCGCAGTACCAGATTTCTACATTCAATCAGACTGATATCCCGATTGCGATACCGGAGGCAAACGACAAACCTGCGCCCGAGTTGGTACCTGTCGCAGAGATGAGCACCGCCGAGTTGTGGCAGCTCGCGCATGCGGGCGGGATCAGCGCGGGACACTACCTTGGCAATTCGAATAACCAGGTGAAGGCACGCTGGTACGCCGTGGAGTACCACCGAAGACTGGCGCTGCCAACTGCTTGTCTCGTGTTGGCATTGGTGGGAATTCCGCTGGGGCTCTCGTCGCGGCGCGGCGGCAAGAGCATGGGCTTCGTGCTCACCATCGTGTTGGTGTTCATCTATTACGTGCTGTCACTCGTGGGTGTATCGATGGGACGGCAAGGCAAACTACCCCCGGCCATCGGAGTCTGGATGGCGAATGCGATCTTCCTGTTCGCTGGTGTTTTCCTGCTCTACCGGGTAGATCGCGCGCCGATCGACCTGAGTTGGCTGACCACGGGGTGGGAGTCGCTGCGGGAACGCTTCTCGGTCAAATCCCAGTCTGAAAGCGCGGAGGGGGCCGGGGGGGCCTTTGAAAAGTCGTTGACGCGCACGCGCGTATTTCGTGCGAAGTTTCCGCTGCTGCTCGACGACATGATCCTGAGGGATTTCCTGCTTTATTTCGTGATGGTGCTGGCGACGTTCGTGATGCTGGCGCTGGTGTTCACGTTCTTCGAATTGCTCGGCGACATCGTGAGGAATCGTATATCCCTGCTGATGTTGGGCGATTACCTGCTGAACCTGAGCCCATCGATCATCTACCTCATGACTCCGTTGAGCGTGTTGTTGGCGGTGCTGGTTACGTTTGGCCTGATGCAACGGGCCAATGAACTTACCGCGATGAAGGCTACCGGTATCAGCATCTATCGCGTGGCTTTCCCGGTGATCGTGATTGCAGCGGTGGTGGCGGCTTCGCTGTTCGTGTTCGATCAGCTGTACATCCCCCATGCGAACAAGCGGCAGGAAACGTTACGTAACGAGATCAAGGGGAAGCCTCCGCAAACATATTTGCGCCCGGACCGGAAGTGGATTTTTGGGTCGAATAACACGATTTACTATTACGAGGTTTACGACGCCGACCGGAACCGGTTTGGCGGGATCTCAATCTTCCAGTTCAATCCGAAGACGTTTGGGTTGACGGCACGCATCTATGCGCAGCACGCGCATTGGGAAGATGGGCTGCAGAAGTGGGTGTTCGAGAATGGATGGACGCGGCGATTTAATGGATCCGCGATTGATGAATTCAAACCGTTTGAAGTGAGCACGTCTCCGCTGGCTACGGAACAGCCTTCGTACTTCAAAAAGGAAGTGCGCCAGTCGCAGGAGATGGATTACGAGGAATTGCTGCATTACATTCGCGACTTGCAACAGAGCGGGTTCGACGTCGTCCGATTCAAGGTGCAGCTCTACAAGAAGCTGGCGTACCCGATCATCACACTTGTCATGGCGATCTTGGCAATTCCCTTTTCCGTTTCCCGGCAACGGCGCGGAGGTGCCCTCGCCGGGGTCGCCACGGCAATCGGCATTGCGATTTTGTACTGGGTGAGCGCAGGATTGTTTGAGGCAATGGGCAATGCCAACCAATTGCCCGCGCTGTTAGCGGCTTGGGCTCCCAATTTGATCTTCGGTTTTGCCGCGGGATACATGGTTCTGCGGGTCCCTACCTAAGCAGTGTTCTCAAACATGACCCCTAGCGAATCCGAACGTACGCGAGCGAGGAGCACTGCATTGCAAGTGCTCGCCCTGATGGCGATTGCTCTAGTGCTGCGCGTTCTCTTTCTCGGACATAAAGGACTTTGGCAAGACGAAGTGTTCAGCGTGCTGTTTACACGACCGTCGAATACCGAGTTCTGGAAGATCCTCTGGGCAGCAGAAGCGAACATGGCGCTTTACTATTTGGCGCTGCGCGAGTGGGTGCGTTGGTTCACGAGCGACGCTGCGGTAAGGATGCTGTCGGTAATCCCCGGTGTTCTGAGCGTGCCGGCGATGTATGCGCTGGGAACTCGATTGTATTCGCGGCGCGTGGGCTTGGGGGCAGCAGGCTTGCTGACTGTGAATGCTTGTGCGGTGGTGTATTCGCAAGAGGCGCGGGGCTACAGCATGCTCGTGCTTTTTGTGACGCTTTCGTGCTGGGCGTTCGTGCGATTGATCGAAACGGCATCGCTGCTGAATGTAGTTTTTTACGTAGTATTTACGATTTGCGCGTTTTACAGCCACTTCTATGCAGTCTTTATTGTGATGGCGCAGGTGTGTGCGTTGGGCTTTCTGCCATGGAATCGTGTGCCTTTGAAGTCTCTGCTAGGCTCGTGGCTTCTAATTGCATTCGGGATGGTTCCGGGAATCCGCGTGATGCTGCTATCACACGGATCGAATTTGTGGTGGTTGCCCCGGCCTGGGATCGTGGAACTCTATCGCACGCTGACGTTCCTGGCAGCTGAAAGTGGAAAGGCAGTGGGCGCGGTCTTGACCGTGTTGCTACTGGTTCCAATCGTTGTCGCCTTGAGATCGGCGTGGGTAACGCTGCGAACTAACGGTCGATCCATTGAGAGTTTTCGCGCTGGGCTCGCGCCGTTTGCGCTGTTGCTGCCGATGGTCACGACGATGGCGCTGTCGTTGTGGCGTCCCATGTTTTTCCACCGCTTCCTGATTGTTTGCCTCGTCCCCTTTCTCCTACTGGCGGCAGTCGGCCTCGATCAGTTGCAAAACCTGCGTACCCGACAGCGGCTAGCCATTGGAATCGTGGCATTGTCGATGGCATCGGTGGCGATCTCTTACACCAAGGTCCGGGAAGATTGGCGTGGAGCAGCGTCCTTCACGCAGGCCGCCGCAGCGAATGATCCTGTCGTCTTCTATATCAAGGACGCCGCCGCACCGTTCGCGTACTATCGTGAACGTCTCGGGCAGCCGTTGAGGGCGGAGCAAGTCCTCCGACTGGAAATGCCGCCTTCTGCTGATCAGGTCGCGCAGTGGGCGAACCGGTATCCGCGCATCTGGGTGGTGCGGTATCCCTCGGGCTCGAAAGATCCATTGGATGTGGAGATCAGCGACACGATGGGGCTAAAGTTCCGGATGTGCGCGCGGCGCGCCTTCAAAGAAATCTCGCTATCATGGTTCGTGGTTGGTGATTGCCCGGCGCAGCTTTAGAATTCAGCATCCCGCGCCGGTTGTAGACATCTAAAACTTGTGCTTGCAAGCTCTTAAATCATGATCCAGCAACTTCGGCCGTTGTTTCCATACATGAGAAAGTACCGCTCCACGCTGCTTTTCGGCGCGGTGTGTGTGCTGCTGAACAACGGCGTGTGGATCTTATTTGCGCAGGTGCTCGCACGCGCAATCAACGATCTGAATACCGGCCATGCTCGACATAGACTTCTCACCTATGCGTCTCTATTGCTCGCGATCGCAGGCACCAAGGGAATTTTTCAGTTCCTCACGCGCTGGTTGATCATCGGCGTGTCACGCGAGATTGAGTTTGATATGCGGAACGACCTCTTCCGGCATCTGGAAGGTCTTTCGTACTCGTTCTACCAACGAACGCGGACGGGCGACGTAATGGCGCGGGCGACGAACGACCTCAATGCAGTGCGCATGGGCATCGGGCCAGCGGTGATGTATTCGGCGAACACGCTCGCCTTCATGTCGGGGGCTCTGTTCTTCATGTTGCACATCAGCCCGAAGCTCACCCTTTACGCATTCGCGCCGTTGCCGATCGTCAGCATCGTGATTCAACGCATGGGCAAGCAGATTCACTTCCGTTTTGAGCGGATCCAAGCAATGTTCTCCGACATTACCGCGCGCGTGCAAGAGAATCTCTCCGGAGTGCGCGTGATTCGCGCTTTCGTCCAGGAAGGCCCCGAGATTTCGCGATTCGAGGAAGACAACGACGAGTACATCCGGCGCAGCATCAAGCTGGTGCGCATTCGCGGCCTGATGTGGCCTTCCCTCGAGCTAATGCTGAGCGGGTCGATCATTCTTGTCCTATGGCTGGGCGGACGCGAAGTGCTGCAACACCGCATCAACCTCGGTGATTTCGTCGCATTCAACACCTACATGGTGCAGCTCACATGGCCGATCATCGCCGTCGGTTGGGTGATTGACATCTTTCAGCGCGGGACAGCCTCGCTGGCGCGCATTCAGCAGCTCTTTGACGAGAAGCCGGAGGTCACCGACGCAGACGTACCTAGGACCGGCGTTCCGACCGAAGTGCTGGGCACCATCGAGTTTCGAGATCTGACCTTCCGCTATCCAAAGACAGAAGAGAGCGGGGACAGCGAACCGCCTCTGGTATTGAAGAACGTGAACCTCAAAGTTCCGGCAGGGACAAGCCTCGCGATCGTCGGGCCGACGGGTTCAGGGAAATCGACGCTGGTCCACCTGATTCCTAGAGTGTACGACGCGGAGCCGGAATCAGTATTCGTCGATGGACGGCCGATCCGCGAGTTCCCTCTTGGCCTGTTGCGTAAGAACGTGGGCTTTGTGCCCCAAGAAACATTTTTGTTCAGTGATACCATCCGTGAAAATATTGCGCTTGGTGTCGAAGACTCGACGGACGCAGAGGTTCGCGCGGCCGCGGACGCGGCCAGCATCGCCGCAGAAATCGAGGACTTTCCAGAATCGTTTGACACGATGGTCGGGGAGCGAGGAATTACGCTCTCCGGAGGGCAAAAACAGCGGACCGCTATCGCGCGGGCATTGATCCGCAATCCGAAGATCCTAGTTCTTGATGATGCACTAGCGAGCGTCGACACCCAGACCGAAGATCGTATTCTTCATCATCTCCGTCGATTGATGGAGGGGCGTACGACGATATTCATTTCCCACAGAGTATCGACGGTTCGGGACGCAGATCAGATCGCGGTGCTCGCTAATGGAGAGATCGTGGAGTTGGGCAGCCATGACGAACTCATTGCGAAGAATGGCTATTACACCGAGCTCTACAACAAACAACTGCTCGAAGAAGAACTGGAGACGGTGTAGCGGTGCAACGCAGAGTCGTGCCGGAAATGCTCGATGCCGATGCGGGCACAGAGTGCGAAGTGAATGACTCGTTGAAGGACCTGCAGCGCATCAACACACTTTTCGGCGGCGTTTCATCCACTACCGCGATGGTCCGGAAGGTGGCAAAAGAGACCGGAACGCGAACCTTGACCTTGCTCGAAGTGGCTTCGGGCGCCGGGTTCGTACCACGAGCGGCAAAGCTTCGCATGGCGAAGGATGATGTCGCGCTGGAGATCAGTCTCCTCGATCGCGCGCAATCGCATCTACCTCCAACGGGAGTACCGACGTTTGTTGGAGATGCGCTGGCGCTTCCCTTTCCCGACAATCGCTTCGATCTCATCTCGTGCGGATTGTTTCTCCATCATCTTGATCCGACTCAGGTGTTACGCTTCGCGCGCGAAAGTTTGCGAGTGGCGAGAAAAGCGGTATTGATCAGCGACTTGATTCGTAGCCGAATACACCTGGTGTTGACGCATATCGGGCTGCCGCTGTTTCGCAGTCCGATCACCTGGCACGATGCCCCCGCCTCGGTGCGCGCGGCTTACACGCGACAGGAAGTGCGTGAGATATTGAAGGATTGTGGAGCACGGAAGGTGGAGATTGGGACGCATTATCTCTATCGCATGGGTGTGATCTTGTGGAAATAGCTGGCCAATACGATCTAGTTGTCGCTGGGGCTGGGCCGGCGGGGACGGCTGCGGCCATCACCGCAGCGCGAATGGGTGCGCGGGTGCTGCTGCTGGAGCAAGGCCGATTTCCAAGACACAAGGTTTGCGGAGAATTTGTTTCGTCGGAGTCGCTGGAGTTGCTACGCCAACTCCTCGTGCACGCCCCCCACGGCCTCGACATCGTAGATCGCGCACCAAAGATTGCAAGGGCACGGATGTTCTTGCAGGGGACCTCGATCGAAATCCCGGTGCTCGCGTCTGCAAGTATTCCCCGCTTTGTAATGGACGAGGCGCTATGGCGAGCAGCGCATGCGGTGGGAGTAGATTGCCGCGACGGCGTGCTGGTGGAGGAGATTCGATCGAACGGTGAGTTTCGCGCGATCACGTCGGACGGTGTGTTTTCGGCCACGACTGCCATCGCGACCACCGGCAGATGGTCGAAGTTGAGGCAGCCTATTGCGAAGCCAAAAGCCAAGAAGTTGATCGGGGTGAAGGCGCATTATCGAGAGAAAAACCCGGTGCTTTCAACCGATCTGTATTTCTTTAAGGGCGGGTACTGCGGTGTTCAACCTGTGGATACCGAAACCGTGAACGTGGCCGCGTTGGTGAAGGCTGAGGTAGCCACGGAGTTGAGCGCAATTTTTGACATGAATGGCGATCTCGCAAAACGGGCTCTGAGCTGGGAACTGGCAATGGATCCCGTTTCCACCTCGCCACTGATCTTTGCCGAACCGGAGCCCGAGCGCGACGGAGTATTGTTCGCGGGCGATACGGCAGGTTTCATCGACCCCTTTGCGGGGGATGGAATCTCACTGGCACTGCGGACGGGAACAGCAGCGGCCCAGAGCGCGATGCATGCGATCGCAGGACGCGTGACGGCAGCCGAAGCGGCGCGGACTTATCGGCGCCGTTACGAGAAGCAGTTTTTGCCGGCATTCCATGCGGCGGCACAGGCAAGGTGGTTGATTGGATGTCCGCGACCTTTACCGCAGTTTGCATTGCAGTTTTTGCGATTTCCGCGGGTGGCGCGAGCAGTGTTTGCGCGGACGCGCGGATTGCAGGCGGCCTAGTGTCCTCGTGCGCTGGACTTTTCGCCGTTAGCGGATGACGAGGACTTCCCGGATGTTGTCGCGCCCGAGGAAGAACTTGATGGAAGCGTAGTCGCGGAAGAGAGTTTCGATGTGGCGATTGTTGAACACGCGCTGCAGCTTGAACTCCGGCCCGCGCTGAAGTTCCAGGGTTTCTGGATCGCCGATGTTGTAGCGATAGTAGGGAGCGTCAGGTCCCGCATCGCGAGTGTGGAAGAACGCCAGGAGAATGCCGCCGGGTTTCATGATGGTGTGAATCCGTTCGATGGTCGCCTTTACGACTTCTTCGGGCAGGTAATCGGTCACGTCCCAGGCCATTACCGCGTCAAACTGTTCGCGTTCGTGGCGAAGGTTTTCCGCCAGGAAGCGGTCGACGTCAACCACCAACTCATTTTCTTTGCCAGGTTCGGTCGACTTGGTTTTCAGATCCTGACGCGTGGCTTCCGAAAGAAGATCTTCGTTGTAAATCCGATGGCCGCGTTCAGTGATGTGCTTGATATTGTCGGGCGAGGTCGGCCCTAGATCGAGGACCCAGATGTTTTCCTCGCGACCGACCGTCTTCATGAACTGCTGAAAGCCTGTCGAGCGGCGCTGGATACGCTCCTTCGAGGCAGCCGCACCAGAGGCAGACTTGTCACCGCGACCGAAGATCCTGTCGAGAAAGCTCGGAGCCACGAACTCATTGTAAACGGTCAGAGTAGATCGCGGAATGCAAGCATGCGAAAGGCGGCCCGTAAGCCGCCTTTCGCTGGGTGAACCGACAAAACACAGGCTAAGCGGTGGGTGTGTGGACTACCGGAGCTACCCCGACCGCGGCTGCAGCGGCGACCGGAACCGCTTCCTTTTTAGGTTCGGGCTTTATCTCGGGCTTCGCGTCAGCTTTCTGAATGTCGACTGCGCCTTTGAAGAACGCGCCTTCTTCGATAACGATCCGCTGGGTGAAGATGTCTCCCGTGAGGACCGCGGATTTCTTGAGTTCCACGCGATCGGTGCCACGAATGTTTCCCTCGACGCGGCCGTTAATGACGACCTCTTGCGCGTGAATGTTTGCTTTAATGCGGCCGTTGGGGCCAATCGTAAGCGAATGGCCTTTCAGTTCGATACTGCCTTCGACCTCGCCATCAAGGAAAAGGTCTTCGCTGCCTGAGAGTTCGCCACGGATTACTACAGACTTGCCAATGTGTGCGATGTCGGCCATTTTTTGGGGGACCTCCGCTTTCGGATGTGTTACGTCTGCGAGGGGAGCGTTGATCGTTGGAACCGACGGCGACGGTACATTCGTCGGGGCGGGCACGCGATCATCTTCCCTCTTACTTGACTTCCACATGACGAGCTCCCAAAAGCAGATGGCGAAACCGACTGGTTGCTTTCGGAACTGCAAGGAAAAGTTAGGTTGTGCTAGCTTAGGTCACTCATTACCGAGGCGCAAGCGCAAAAGCTGGCATCGCAGCACGAGGAGGTAACGCAAGTACATGGCTAGTGATGTCGGCTCACGGGTGGCCGCCCGAGACGAGAGCGGGAAGGCTGGTGCGAAGGGATGGCATCGGGAGGCACACAGATCAGCATGGAAATGACATGCGTATACGGCGAGATCGCGGTGCAAAACATAAGTGTTTGATTTGGCGCGGGTTCCGAGAGGCTTGGGGAGCGGAGTAGCTGCCCGGCCTTGGCCCAGGATATGCAAAGAAAAAGGAATATCGGGTGGCTGGAAGGTCGCACCCTCGGACGAAGCCGAAACCAGGGGAACAGCGGCTTTGTTCGGACTGTGCGACTGCAAACGAATGAGACTGCCTTCTTCTGGCCAGCCGATCTGTTCTCATTCACGACTCCTCTTCTCTCTCCTTGGAAGGGCCGGCGCTTGCCGGCCTTATTTTCTGGTCGGAGACACAATGAAAAAGCAACGAGAGAAGTGCACTCGTACGTCTAAACCGGCAGAGTAGAATCTGCTCGAAGGAGTTCAGCCCTGGTGATACACGCCGCAGGACGAGGCAATCTGCTGAAAAAAACGATTCTGTTGGCAGCCGCACTGGCGGTCGCTGTCCCCTCATGGACACAAAGCGAGCCTTATCAGAGCAATCCGCGGGAGTTCGTTCGCACTACCATCTATAACGAATTGCACGCCCATGGCAATGGCGAGCACTACATGTGGAAAAGCACCGAGCAGAAACCAAAGGCCACCACCACGAAACTCATGGTGGAAACGAAAGAAAGCGTAGTCAGCCGCCTCATTGCGTTGAACGGCCACGCGCTGAATGCCGAGGAGCGTGCGCAGGACGACGGACGGGTGCATCGCCTGCTGAATGATCCGAGCGCTTTACGGAAGAAGCAGCAAGAACAAAAAGAGGATGAAGAGCATGCGCAACGTTTGCTGTCCGCCATTCCCGATGCATTCCTGTTTACGCTGGTCGGCGTAGAGGATGGGAAAGACGGGAAGATGGTGCATTACACCTTTTTGCCGGATTCGAATTTCAATGCGCCGAACCGTGAGTCGCGGGTATTCGAAGGCATGAAGGGTGATCTGTTCATCAGCCTGGATGCGAAGCGAATCTGCAAGATTGACGCCAATTTGTTCAAGCCCGTAGAGTTCGGTTGGGGCATCCTGGGAAGGCTGGACAAAGGCGGACGCTTCCTTATCGAGCAGAAAGATGTGGGCGGCAACCGGTGGGAGACCACGCATTCCGTGCTTCGCTTTAATGGCAAAGCGCTGATGGTGAAGACGATCAAGATTGAGGAAGACGAGACGCTGTTCGATTTTCAGAAGGTGGATAAAGACCTGACCGTGGCGCAAGGCATCGAGGTATTGAAGAAGGCTGACGATATGGTGGCGCAGAACGGGGGAAGCAACGGCCAGAGATAGTCCTAGGAATTGAGGAAGGCCCGCTCGCGAGCGGGCCTTTTGAATTGGCGTGAAAGGGCTTCTCTGCCTTGCAAGGGCGGTGCCGCACGAGCTAGCGTGTTCGCTGGCGGTGAGAAGGAGCACAGTCGGGATAACGGGTCGTACTCTGCTAAACTTTCCTGAAATGAGTGACAAAGAAAGCAAGTTCGCGATCGCGATCCTGGCGGCGGGCAAAGGCACGCGCCTGAAATCAAAATATCCTAAAGTGCTACATGAGATCGCCGGAAAGCCACTGCTGGGGCATGTAGTCGCTGCGGCCACGCAGGTCGTTCCCGCGTCCCAGATCTTCGCCATCATTGGACACGATGCGGAGCGAGTACGCCAGGCGATGCAGAGCTCTGGAATTCAGTTCGTTGAGCAGAAAGAACAGCGCGGCACCGGGCACGCAATCATGCAGACGCGTAATGCTCTTCAAGGATTTGACGATGTGCTGGTGCTTTCCGGCGATGTGCCGCTGATTCGTAAGGAAACGATCGAGCGAGTGCTCGAGTTCCACCGTCAGCACGGCGCGGCGATGACGATCCTGACGACTGAGCCGGATGATCCATTCGGCTACGGTCGCGTTTTCCGAAAAAAGTCTGGCGATCACGAAACCGACGAGGTAGAGCGGATCGTTGAGCAAAAGCAACTGACGAGCGAACAACAGGGGCGGCGGGAGATCAATAGCGGTATCTACGCATTTCGAGTGAAGCCGCTGTTCGCGAACCTCGACAAGATCACCATCGACAATCCGCACGGCGAGTACTACCTGACCGATATCGCTGCGATTCTCGGCAAGGCCAGAGAAAAAGTCGTCGCGCTTCGAGCGGAAGACGCGACTGAGGTCCTTGGCGTGAATACGCGGCACGAACTGGCATTACTGGATGGGTATCTGCGCAACAAGAAGTGCCACGAACTGATGTCGGCGGGCGTAAGCATTTTTAAGCCAGAGACCTGCTTGATCGATGCCGATGTCGAAGTGGGTGCCGACACCGTGATCGAACCATTCGTCCAACTACTGGGGGATACGAGGATCGGCGGCGAGTGCCGCATTCGTTCCTACTCGGTCGTCACGAACTCGACGCTTGGAAACAATGTGCTGCTGCGGCACGGGTCGATTGTGGATCAATCGAAAGTTGCGGATGGCGCGCTACTCGGGCCGTATTGCCACTTGCGCCCGGGGAGCGATATCGGTGAAGCAGCGCATATCGGGAACTTTGTCGAGACGAAGAAAACGAAGGTCGGCAAAGGATCGAAGGCTAATCACCTCACTTATCTCGGGGACGCTGAGATTGGGAGTGGGGTCAACATCGGAGCGGGAACGATCACTTGCAATTACGACGGCGTAAACAAGTTCGGCACCGTGATTGGCGACAACGTGTTCGTGGGGAGCGATACGACGCTGGTGGCACCGATCAAGATCGGCAAGGGTGCCTACATTGGGGCGGCATCGTGCGTGACAGAGAATGTCCCGGAGGACGCATTGGCGGTGGCCCGAGGGCGACAAGTGAATAAGGAGGGCTGGGCGAAGCGCAAGCGCGAGGAACGGAAGAACAAGTAATTCCCGATTATCCTGCTCGTAGAGCTGTGCCGCCCTCTCTCTTCGCACCTCAAAATCGAGGGCATCTGTTCGGGTTGCCCGCGAACCTGCCTATAAATTCCAGCCGCAGCTTTCGATTCCTATCCATTGAGCTCTGGATCTGCGCGACCATACTTGTCTATGGAAAACGACGCAGGCAACAGCATTTTCCCTAAGAGTACAAGCGGGTCGAATCGTCCTGGCGACCAGACACACGGACAACGTGAAATCGATACACCAGAAGGCGGGGCCGATGTGGTGAATCCGGGTTCAGTTCCGAGTGGCCCCGGGGATCGCGTAAATCCTTCAGGCCCAAGCACGGGAACCGAGGGTTGGGGGACGGGGCCAGGAGAGAAGGATTTGGCCATGACGAATGTCGCGGCCAACAATCCTCCGGCGAGAGGCAACAAGCACAATCCGGAGCCCGGTCAGCCGAAGGACATAAGGCATGACGACGTACGCAAACAGAGTGACAAGATGGCTAGCTAACGGGAGGAACCATGGCAGACAATTCGAAGACGAACGCGATCAATCCTCAGCAACGTACATTCCGCTGTTCGGACGCAGGGTTCAAAGAGTGCAAGTGGCAAGCGGTAGGTCACGACGATAACGAAATCATGGACCAGGTGCGCGAGCACGGACGATCCGCCCACGGGATCACGAACTTTGATGACAACCTTCAGCGCAAGGTGCGTGAACACATCTACGATCGGCAGGCGGCATAGAGTTTCTCCACCGCAGCAACCTCCCTCCTACTGACGGAGAAGAAGGACGGCCTTTCGGGTCGTCCTTTTTCTTTGCCTCGCAATACTTAAAGCGTCAGATGAGGGTCGTGAGCTCTTCAGTTCTCGAGCGACGAGTTTGTGCTTCGTTCTGCGAGAACACGCCAGAGATTGTCGCGCCGCAGTGACAGCACTTTCCCGCAATGACTTCATTCACGACGACCGAATGCCAGGAGCGGCGGATGATACGTCGCTGGCAGCCGGGACAAAGGGTATCGCCGCCGTCAGAATAGATATTCCCCTCGTAAACGAACTTCAGCCCCATCTGCATGGCGAGTTTCCGGGCACGATGAAGCGTCTCAGGCGGGGTGGCGGGTTTATCGACTAGTTTGAAATCAGGGTGGAAGGCGGTGAAATGCAGAGGCACGTCGTCCCCGAGATTGGTGAGGACCCAGTCCACCAGCTCGCGGAACTCTTCCTGCTCATCGTTGAGAGTGGGAATGATGAGGTTGGTGATTTCGAACCAAACTCCAGTCTCGTGCCGCAGCCATTTCAAGGTATCCAGCACTGGTTGAAGATGGGTGAGGGTGACCTTTGAGTAAAACTTTTCCGTGAACGCCTTTACGTCGATGTTGGCGGCGTCGATGTGCTGGTAGATGTCGAAGAAGGCTTCGCGTGTGATGTAGCCGTTGGAGACCATCACATTGTTGATTCCGGCAGCGTGCGCTTCGCGCGCGATGTCGATAACGTACTCGCCCCAGATCGTAGGCTCGTTGTAGGTGAACGCGAGATGCGGAACACGACGATCGAGAGCCAGTTTGACGACCTCGCTGGGCGCCAGGTCGGCAGCATTCACTTGGTCGGCTCTGGCTTTGGAGATGTCCCAGTTCTGACAGAAGAAGCAGCCCATGTTGCAGCCCGCCGTTCCCATGGAGAGAATGCGAGTGCCAGGAAAGAAATGGTTCAGCGGCTTCTTTTCGATGGGGTCGATGTTGATTGCGGCAGGGCGTCCGTAGCCAAGCTGATAGAGGCGCCCATCGACATTCTTGCGGATAAAGCAAAAACCGGCTTGGTCTTTACCGATGTGGCAGTGGCGGGGACAAAGATAGCAGTGGAGACGACCATCCGACATCGTCTCCCACCAGCGGGCATCGTGGAGATTAGCCATATTTACTTCTCAGTAACTAGCTCATTTGATTTTACAACTTCCCAATGGGGACGGGGGCGCCACGCTCGATCAGCGTTTTGGGCGGCGCCCCCTGGTTGTGGTTGAGTCTAGTAATGAAATAGACGAATGCGGGTAGGAAATGTCCGGAGAGTTTGGCAAAAAAATCGAGAGCTGCCTCGATCCGGCAGCTCTCATGGATACTTATCTACTGCGCGCGATGCGCTTTCTTCTTACGCATTGGCGCGGTGGGCACGGTTGATTGCGAAACGGCGAGATTGGAGGGAATGCCGAGCAGTATCTCTCCGACGAGAGGCAGCGGCACGGCGCCCAAATCGAGTGCGCGATTATGAAATTCGAGATTGGTGAAAGCCGAACCCTTGGCCTTCCTGTATTTTGCGCGAAGGTCATTCCATCCGCGAATGCCTACATAATAGGTCGGCAATTGGGTGGCCGAAAGTTTCGCACGTTGAAGTTTTCCTTGAGCTTCCGCTTCCGTCTGGAAAGCTTGCTTGGTCATCAATTCCATCGCTTCGTCATCGGTCATGTTCAAGGTATGCATGCGGATGTCGAGGATAGTATTGGCGAGCACACGCAGACGAATCTTCTTCATGATGAGGCGATAGCGAGGATCGCTGTCGAGATAGCCTTCGTCCATCATCACGCCGGCGATGTACTCCGCCCAGCCTTCCACGTAACAACCGTTCGAATAAAACGCGCGCAGGAGACGACGAATCGGAGGTTCCACGCTATTGGCGTGTTCGAACTGGATGTAGTGGCCGGGTAGGGCTTCATGGATGGTTAGCCAGTGCAGGGTGAAATTGTTGTACTCGCGAAGCTTGGATTCCGCCTTCTCCTCGGACGTCTTGGGATCGATAGGCGTGACCCAGTATTGCGCTTCGGTGTTTGGATCGAGGGGAGGAGGTGCGTGGAACCCCGCGACGGAATAGACGCCCCGCATGAAGTCGGGGGTAGCGATGACCTTGAGATTGTCCCGTGAGCTGAGTCCGACAATCTTCTTCTCACGAATAAAGTCGGTAATGCTCTGCAAGTCACCCTTAATGTAATCCATTAACTGATAGCGCTGAGGATGCTCTTGGCCAATGCGATCCAGAACCTCACCGATGATCTTGTTTTCGCGGTCGATCCCCGCCAGATCGGCGTGATCGGAGTGGTCCGGAAGCATCTCCCGATGTAACGGTGTGGCAATTTCCAGCATCTCGGCGCGAACCGACTTCATTTCGGATTCAGCATCGCTGAGCAACTGCTCAGGGGTGACGTTGGCTTCCATGGTGAGGCGGAATTTTTCGTCGTACCACTGCTTACCGTAGCGCCAGGTGCGTCCATTGGTGGGACGATTTGCAAGATCGTTCTGTAGCCATTGTGTGAAATCGTTGAGCGCTTTTTTGGCTGCAGGCGAAAAGCGGTCGTAGCGCTGACGGACGGGACCAGTTGGCGGGAGTTCCTTGCCGATGTCATCGATCATCCCAAGATTGCCCGCATTCTCTTCGACGGCGACCTTGATATAGATGGGGTCGGAGTCGACGAGTTGCTGGCGGGCTTGTCCGACGAAACGCGCGATTTGCGCAATGCGGGAGACGGCATCCGCCATACGCTGATCTTTTGGCGCGTATTCCTGCGAGATGTTCAGGAATAGACCGTTGCCGATGAGTTCCACCCAGACCGTCGGGTTGTGTTTGTAACTCTGAATCTTTTCCAGTTCGAGAAGGCTGCTGGCGATGCCGTCGTCGATGAGGATCCAGTCGGCACGATCTTGCGCATTGAGACTTTTGTAGGGGACCTGGGTATGAAAACGGTCGCGCCAATGGCGAAAGAACTTCAGCTGCTCGGCGACGTCCTCGGTTCCCATCTCGTCGAGATCGCCATCGAGGTGGACAAGTTTGCCGGTGGTGGGCTCGGTGTACGCGTGATACCCGGCACCGGAAGCAGAGACTGGAGAGAGTTGAAGTGATTCATGAAGAAATTGCGTGGAGAGCTTGGCAAGACGTTCGCTTGGCGATCCGGTCACAGGTGTCTCCGGGGTGGTGGCGTGATGGCTGGTAGTGGCTGCAATCAGCGCAGGGACGGGCAGGGCGAGCAAGGAGCAAAATGCGAAGTGGGCAAGCTTCATGCATACCTCTGTTCAATGAGCAAAGAAGAACCCGCCAAGTATAAATCGGCGGGTCGGAAAGTGCGGCGGGAAGAACGGTCAGTCGGCAGGCGAGAGCGGCTTCGTGGCTCGGCGGCGCAAGACGGCATTCTTCATCCAACCAGGTTCCCGAACCTGCTCTTCTTCAATCTGACGAAGGCGAGCGGAAAGAATTCCGGACCGGCCGAGGTAGCCGACGATGCTTGCTTTGTCTTTAGGATCGACCACGGGTAGCCGTCCAACATCGGCCCCAACCATGCGGTTGGCAGCATGGAAGAGCAGTTCGTCGGAATGAGCGACAAGGGGATTTCGGGTTCCGGCATCGATCACAGTCATATTGCCTGAATGGTCAGCTTCCATCGCGCGCAGCAGGTCCCCGCGAGTAACAATTCCCTGCAGCTTCCCTGCTTCATCGACGATGAGAACCGCGTGATGGCGCGAGAGCTCGGGATCGTGCTGCGCCAGGCGTTCGGCCATTTCGCGGACGAGCATGGTAGCGGGAACTCGGGGCGGATCTTTGACCATAGCTTCGGCAACGGTCATCTGGCGCAGCGCGTCGGGCTCATAGTCGGAATGGATTTTTAACCCGCGACGAGCCAGTTTCTCGGTCATGATCGAGTTTTCGCTGAACGCAAGCGCGATGCCGTCGGCAATGACGGCGACGAGCATGAGCGGCAGGATGGAGTTGTAGTCGCGCGTGATTTCGAACGCAAAGATGATGAACGCGAAAGTAGCGCGCGATGCCGCACCGAAGACAGCGCCCATCGCCACCAATGCGAAAGCGGCGGGAGAAATGCCGGCCCCCGGGACGAAGTGGTTGATCACCATCGCCACCGCCGATCCCATGGCAGCACTGGCCATGAACATCGGGGCGAGCAGGCCGCCCGAGGTTCCAGAGCCGATAGTTACGACTAGGACCAGCGCTTTGAAAATCATGACCAGCAGGAGCATCTTGAAAAGCAGGTGCGCGTTGAGGATGTCGGAGATGGTGTCGTAACCGACGCCGAGTACGCGAGGGACGAAATAGCCGACGATGCCGAGAACGACACAGCCGATGGCGGGCCACCACATCCAGTCAATAGGCAATTTTTCAAATTGATCTTCCACCCAGTAAAGTAGGCGCGAAAATCCGACGGCTGCGAATCCGCAGATGACGCCGAGCAGCAGATACCACGGTAGAACGCGCGGAATGCCGAAATCGATGGTACCGACTTCGAACATGGGTCCGCGGCCCATCAGCACGAGATGGATGCTGGTGGCGATGGTGCTGGCAATGACCAGCGGGATAAACGAGCGCGCCTTGAATTCGAAGAGGATCAATTCGATGGCAAGGATCACCGCCGCAATCGGAGTACTAAAGGTAGCCGCCATACCGGCAGCGGCACCGCATCCCAGCAGGACTTTACGCTCCGAAGCGGTCGTCTGGAGAAGTTGCCCAATTAGCGAACCGATAGCGCCACCGGTTTGAATAATTGGGCCTTCAGCACCGAAGGGTCCACCGGTGCCAATGGCGATGGCAGCCGAGATTGGCTTCAGGATCGCGACCTTCGGATCGATGCGGCTGCGATTCACGAGTACAGCTTCCATCGCCTCAGGGATGCCGTGACCTCGAATTTTCGACGATCCGTACTTCGCCATGACTCCAACGATGAGACCGCCCACGACTGGAACGAGAATCACCCAGGCCCCGAGCTGATGCGCACGGGGACTGTGAAAAACGAAGCTGAACGAGTGGTAGAAAGCGAGATTCGTGAAGAAACCGATGAGATGGTAGAGCAGCCATGCGATGACTCCGGCGGCCGCTCCGATAACGGCCGCCAGGAGAGAGATGAGATAAATACGAAATTCTGCCGCTTCGGAGTGCGGAAAATCAATTACAGCCGTGCGCCTTGCCATGTTCCTCCAAACGCCAGTGTCGCTGGCCTAACCGAGCGTTTGGGCAGGAAGGCAGACGGCTAATCGTCGCCGGCGGCGGCCTTAGTTCGGACCCTCACCGAATTGCTCGGCTTCTCTTTGCGGGCACGATCCTTTGTGCTCATCAATTTCTTCAAAGACGCGATCAGTTCCGTACCGTATGTCTGCAGCATCTCGTGATGATGCAGCGTGAGTTCACGCAGTATGCGCTCCGCTTTCGCGGTCAGCGTGATAATGACTTCACGCTTATCGCGGTCATTGCGTTTGCGGTTCACGTAGCCGTTCTGCTCCAAACGGTCGACCAGTTCGACGGTGCTGTGATGTTGGATCTGCAACCGCTCAGCAATTTCGCCGATCCGCGCCCGCATTCCCTCGGGCATTCCTTTCACCGCCAACAACAACTGGTGCTGTTGGGGCTCAAGTCCTGCCGCTCTCGCAGCGTCTTCACTGAAGCGGAGAAATTTGCGAATCTGGTACCGAAACTCCGCAAGCGCCCGGAAATCCCCGGTGAGAAGGTCTTTATCCTCGCCCATTGGCTCCTCCATAGTATATCGCAATACGATGTAAGTCGTTCTGAAATCCGCCGCGGCGGCTTTTCGTTCCGATGCGCCGGGAGAGAGCGCACCATTTAGAATAGAGAGTTATAGATCCCTTTTTGCTGCTCGTAAGGAGAACGTCTTGATCGCCCGTTACACAAGGCCCCAAATGGGGAATATTTGGAATGACGAGAACAAATTTCGCACCTGGCTCACGGTCGAAGTGGCAGCGAGTGAAACGCTCGCGGAAGCGGGCATAGTTCCCGCCGAGGCGGCACGCGCGATCCGGGAGAAGGGCAACTTCGACGTTGCGCGGATCCTGGAGATCGAGCGAGAGGTCAAGCATGACGTCATCGCTTTCACCACCAATGTCGCGAGTTTCATTGGACCCGAATCGCGCTGGCTGCACTATGGCTTGACCTCGAACGACGTTGTCGATACGGCGCAGGCTTTGATGATCAAACAGGCTTCGGCTATCTTGCGCAAGGATCTTGACGAACTTGCAGCCGTGCTCAAAAAGCGGGCCTACGAATTTAAGGACACGCCAACCATCGGGCGCACCCACGGGGTACATGCAGAGCCTACGACGTTCGGGCTGAAAATCGCAAACTGGTACGCTGAGACCCAGCGCAACATCGCGCGTTTCGAACTGGCAGCGGAGCAGATGCGGGTGGGGAAACTTTCGGGAGCGGTAGGCAACGGGGCGCATCTCGATCCGGAACACGAAGAACGGATCTGCCAGCGACTCGGATTGAACGTCGACCCCATTTCCACGCAGGTGATTCAACGTGACCGACATGCGTTTTACGTTGCGACACTGGCGACCATCGCTTCGACCCTGGACAAGATTGCCACGGAGATCCGCCACCTGCAACGCACCGAGGTGCGCGAGGCCGAGGAATTTTTCAGCGAAAAGCAGAAGGGCTCGTCNNTCGTCGGCGATGCCGCACAAGCGCAATCCGGTGACCTGCGAACAGATCAGCGGACTGGCGCGGGTGGTGCGATCGAACACCCAGGCTGCTTTCGAGAACGTTGCCCTTTGGCATGAACGCGATATCTCCCACTCTTCCGTAGAGCGCGTAATTCTGCCCGATTCGACGATCTTGCTTGACTACATGCTGACGAAAACCACCAACCTGATTGAAACCATGTTCGTGTACCCAAAGCGCATGATACGAAACCTGGAATCTACGGGGGGCCTGGTATTCAGCGGACAACTGCTACTCGACCTGGTTGAAGCCGGCGTGCTGCGCGAAGACGCTTACCGCATCGTGCAGCGCAATGCCATGCAGGCCTGGAAAGAAGAGCTCAATTTCCGCGAACTCATTGCTAAAGACCCGGAGATCACCAGCCGAGTGAAACCCGAAACTCTCGAGCACGCCTTTGACTTGAACCGGCCGTTGCGCAATGTGGATAAGATATTCCGCCGCGTTTTCGGTGAATAGTCCTGTAACGATATAAATGCCGCGACCCCAGCGTAGGACGGGGCTCGCACATTCGTCAATTACTTTCGATACTGATTTACTCACGGAATGGGATTCCCGTTTCGAACCCGGCGCGTCGCAAGTCTCTCCGCAATCCAATGTGGCACGCTCCGTCTAGACCATCCTCCAGTCTCAGCCCCCAATGGCGTCGTCTCCCGATACAATCAGCTACTCGGGCAATAATGGCTGAACCCGGACTGACAAAGCGGCCCACTTTTCGTATGAAAAAGTGGTATTTCGACTGCGTCTCCGAATCTGGAGATGTGCTGATCCTCTATGCTTCCGAGCTACATTGGCGAGGGATACATCTGCACTATAGCGCTTTGCTGGGGCGGCGAGGAGGAGACATAGAGACGCGAACCTCGATGCGACGCTGTGTTCCCGGCTTGGGCGGGGACGGCCGCATCACGTTGGACGCTCCAACGATCGGGGTCTCCGGGGTGTGGCGCGCGGCGAGTTCTCAACTGGAACAGACTCTTTTTACCTCCGAGGAAGGCGCTGTGCATTGGCACTGCATGCAGCCGAAGTCGCACACCACTGTTGCCTTCGGCCAGCATTCCATCGCCGGTCTGGGGTATGCAGAGTGCCTCACGCTCACCATTCCACCGTGGCGGCTGCCAATGCGGCGATTGCAATGGGGACGATTCCTATCTACTGAAGAGGCGGTCATCTGGATCGACTGGACGGGCGACTTCAGCCGACGCTGGGTGTGGCGAAATGGGGAAAAGATCGAAGTGGGCACGGTCGACGAAGCTGAAATCTGCTTCAGCGCCGAAGAAGGATTGACCCTGGATCAAGGTACTGTTTTGCGTGAAGGCCGACTGGGAACGACCGTTTTGGCCGCTGCTCCTGCCCTCCGGAAGTTTTTCCCGCGCGCGATGTCTGGGATCCACGAACGTAAGTGGCTCAGCGAAGGCAAGTACGTACGCGGAACATACCACTCCGCGGGTTGGGCCATTCACGAAATTGTGGACTGGATCGTATGAGACCATCGCTGCTCGGAAAATCGCTGTATGGGATTACATTCACCTTACTTGTGCCTGCAGCGCTGGTCCTGTGGTCGCGAAGCGCAGCTCCAGCGGTAACGCTGCCCGCCTGGCAATCGCTGCGTTGGGGACTCCTGATGATCGCTGGCGGCTTGATGTCCATGACGGCTGCGATGTGGACGCTATGGAGCCGCGGCAAAGGCCTTCCGATGAATGCCTATCCGCCGTCGCAATATGTATCAACCGGAATCTACGCGCTTGTTCCGCATCCGATTTATGGCGCGTTTGTAGTGCTCTGCATTGGCACTTCCCTGTACTTCGGATCGGCCGCGGGATTTTGGCTAGTGACGCCGACTGTCGCCTTGGCTTGCGTTGGGCTCGTCTTAGGCTATGAGCTACCCGATCTGCGTAAGCGCTTTGGCAAAGCGCTCGAGAACACCTCATTTCTTCCGCCTGCCCTTGACTCTTCGCCATCGATGCTCATGCGGGTTCGCTGCTACGTCACCGTGATCGTGCCATGGATGGTGCTCTACGAAGCCTGCGTTTTAAAAGGTACTCCACCGAACGCGTGGCGCACCGCTCTGCCAATCGATTTCGCCATTCCGTTTCTCCCCTGGACCGAAGCGCTGTACGCTACGCCCTACCTGGTAGTGGCCTCTCTACCGCTGGCGTTGCATACGCAGCGCGAGCTGCGAGAATTTTGTCGGCTTGCATTGCTTTCATTCGGAATCGTATTTCCGATTCTTTTCTTCGTTCCCCTGGTTACGGGATTGTCGCTGCCGGACGTGCCAGGACTATGGGCTACGATCGTGCAAATGGAAAGACAGCCCGACTCAACGGCCTGCGCGCTGCCGTCCTATCACGTGGTGTGGTCACTGATTGCAGCGGGACTGTTGGGAGGAAGAAGCCGGGCACTGCGCACTGCGTGGTATGTATGGGCAGTGGCGGTGGCCGTTAGCTGCCTCACGACACGCGCACATACTTTCCTGGATGTGGTTGCTGCGGTATTTGCTTACCTGCTGATTGTAAAATCCACGGCCATCTGGCGGTGGATGTTCGCGAGGTCCGAGGCGCTGGCAAATTCCTGGAAAGAGTGGCGAGTCGGGCCAGTGCGGATCATCAACCACGGCGCGTACGCCGGAGCGGCGGTTGCCGTCTATGTCTTTCTCATCGATGCGTTGCTTGGACCGGGGCACCAGGTGGTATCGGCCATGATCTTTGTGGCGAATGTGGTGGGCGCCGCACTCTGGGCACAGTACGTGGAGGGCTCACCTGCACTGCTAAGGCCGTTGGGCTTTTACGGCGGGGTGCTGGGAACGTTTCTCGCCGTGGTATTTGGAAAACTTATGGGCGTGAGCGTTTGGACGCTGCTGGCTGCGGTCTGCATTGCCGCACCGTGGTTACAGGCGATCGGACGGCTACGATGTCTGGTGCAAGGCTGTTGTCATGGCGGTCCCAGTGATGCGCCAGGAATTCATTATGTGCATCCGCGTTCGCGGGTGTTACGCATCGCGGGCATGCGAGGAGTGCCGCTGCATCCGACACAGCTCTATTCAATTCTCGGGAATGCTTTTGTGATGCTGGTGCTGACGCGATTGTCGCTGTCCCATTCCCCGAGCACCCTGATCTGTGGCGTCTACCTGATTCTTTCAGGACTCTTCCGCTTCGTGGAAGAGAGCTTCCGTGGCGAGCCGCAGACCCCGGTGAAATGGGGCCTGCGGCTATACCAATGGGTTGCCGTTGTCAGCGTTGTGTGTGGCGCGGTAGTCACCACGTTGGTTGGCCCAGCCGCTCCCGTCTTCAGTGCGCGATTCAGTTCGGTGCCTTTGGGCCTCGCGTGCGGGCTCGCCGGATGGTTCGTTGCCGGGATCGACTTCCCCGAATCCAACCGTCGCTTCGCGCGACTCACCTAAGCAGCGTTGGCAGCTGTCAGGTTGTAGTCCGCAAGCTGTTTGCGCGTGCGTAAGTTATCCAGTGCAAACGCGCCGCTGCCACCGATGACGAGTGCGATGTTGGCCACCAGAAGAGTCAACGGGTATTCGAACCCAGCCGGGGCGAAGAAGCCCGCGTGCAGGTGCACCTGGGTGATCGCTACCAGCATGGTGAAGGCTACCGGAATCGCCGCCAACCGCGTGTAGAGGCCGCTTAACAGCAGAAGACCTCCAACGAACTCAGCCATGATGGCAAGTGCTGCGGACAAGCCGGGTGCCGGGATGCCCAATTGGTGGAAAACGCCGACCACGCCGGCATAGTGATAGACAAAAATCTTTTGCGCACCGTGGAGGACGAAAACCAGTCCCACGATCATGCGAATGACGCCAAGCGCGACGCTTTGTTTCGAATCTGAAGTGTTTGTCATTTTGTAAGCTCCTCCATGAAGCACGTTATACAGATGTTTGTTGTAACGACTATCGGTGCAAAAAATTTTACCCAGCCGAACTCCGCGCCAAGTCGAGCAGTTCAACCAATTGCTGCATCTGCGTCTTAGAAAGATTCCGTACCAGCGCAGTACCGACTTCCTGGACGGGTTTGTCCAGCTGCTTCAGCAATTTGAGGCCTGCGTCAGTGATCGTGGTGGTGACAACCCGACGATCACGTTGGCCGCGTTCGCGAGCAATGAAGCCCATTTTGTCGAGACGATCGAGCAAGCGAGTGATATCTGGATCCCGAGTAACCATGCGCTCCGCAATGGCGCCGCACGGCAAACCATCCTTCCCTGCCCCGCGAAGGATGCGCAACACGTTATATTGCGTACCCGAGATTCCATGGGGCTTCAGCACTTCCACCACGCGTCGCTGGAAGGAGTCGGCCGTACGCTGGACGGTGAGGATGACCTCCTGCTCGGGAGTGAGAGGCTTGCTCTGCTTAATCTCGCTTTGGATGCTGCCAACCATCTGAAAGAACAATACTCGTTATAACGAATATTGTCAATGAGGCGCGGATTTATGTTGTTGTGGTTCGGACACGAACTCCCGTATCCGCGCTTCCACTTCGTCGCGTACCGCGCGGAACATAGCGAGTTTCTCCTCATGTGTGCCCTGCGCTTCCGCGGGATCGGGCAGACTCCAATGCAATCGAATCGACGGCCCCGGAAAGATAGGGCAATGTTCCTTGGCGTTGTCGCACACCGTGATGATGTAGGGGAAATGCCGGCCGAGGTATTCAGTCGCGTTCTTCGACCTGTGTTGAGAGATGTCGATACCCTTCTCCGCCATCACTTCGATCGCCATGGGGTTTACTCTTGAGGGCTGTGTCCCCGCGCTGTACGCCTCAAAACGCTCGCCGTTCAGGTGCCGCAGAAAGCCCTCCGCCATTTGGCTGCGGCAGGAGTTCCCCGTGCATAGAAATAAAACTTTCGACCTCATCGCAGCTCCTCTTCAGCCCACGGCTGACTGCCGGTTACCAGCATTACCGGCACCAGTGAAGTATTTGCGTTGGAAATAGAACGCCACGTTTACCAGTCCGATCATCACCGGCACTTCGACGAGCGGACCGATCACGGCAGCGAAAGCCGCGCCCGAATTGATGCCGAAAATGGCGACGGCCACGGCAATCGCAAGTTCGAAGTTGTTGCTCGCCGCTGTAAATGCCAGGGTCGTGGTTTGAGCGTAATCGGCGCCAACCTTTTTTCCCATGTAGAACGAAACCAGGAACATTGAGACGAAGTAGATCAGCAGGGGTACGGCAATACGCAGTACATCGAGCGGCAAGCGAACGATATATTCACCCTTGAGTGAAAACATCAGGACTATCGTGAACAGCAAAGCAAGAAGCGTCAGTGGGCTGATACGCGGAACGAACTTCGACTCGTACCAGGCAAGTCCTTTCGCTCGAACGAGCAGCGTGCGAGTGACGTATCCGGAGAGGAATGGAATTCCGAGATAAACGAACACGCTTCTAGCGATCTGCACGATGGAGACATTCACGACCGCTCCACGCAATCCGAGATGCGCCGGAAGCACAGTGACAAAAATCCACGCATAAAGCGAATAGAAGAACACCTGGAAGATGGAATTGAACGCCACTAGGCCAGCCGCGTATTGTGTGTCACCCTCGGCAAGTTCATTCCAGACGATGACCATGGCAATGCAGCGAGCGAGTCCGATCAGAATCAGCCCGGCCATGTATTCGGGGTAGCCGTGCAGGAAAACGATGGCGAGCACAAACATCAGGAGCGGGCCCACCACCCAGTTCTGTAGCAACGACAAACCCAGTACGCGCTTGTTGCGGAAAACCTCGTGTAGTTCTTCGTAGCGCACCCTGGTGAATGGTGGATACATCATTACGATCAGACCGACAGCAATGGGGATGGAAGTGGTACCAATGCTCATGCGGTTGAGCATCGGCACCACCCCAGGGACCAGCCAGCCCAGCAACACGCCACTGGCCATTGCGGCAAAGATCCAACCGGTCAGATAGCGGTCGAGAAAACCGAGGCGGCGACGACACGGCGGAACGACATTCATGCTAGCGCCGTCCGTGCAGTTTGATCGATGCGAGTGCCTCGGAAGCTTGGCGTACCATGTCATCCGGATTCTTGACGGAGATCGAGACCGTCGAACCACAACAGGATGACCCGCCGGAAGCGATGTCTTGCGGCGAGAGTACCTGCATCAGTTGGCTACCGGTTGCAATCCGGGGGATGGACAGATCGCTGAGTCCCGAAGATAGGGCCATGCTGAGATAGTCGTTGATCAGACTGGCGCCGCTGATGCAGCCAACGTAAGCACTGATGTCGCGGGCGAGCGCATCGGGCAGCGGCTTGAGCAAAACGATATCGCTGACGGCGAAGTGTCCACCCGGCTTGAGGACGCGGGCGATCTCGCGAAAAACGGCAGGCTTGTCCGACGAGAGATTGATCACGCAATTACTGATCACGTAATCGACCGAGGCCGACTCCACCGGCAGAGATTCGATGAAGCCTTTGCGAAACTCGATATTAGTTACGCCGCGTTTCTCCGCATTCTGGCGCGCGAGCGACAGCATGTCGTCGGTCATATCGACGCCAATCACTCGCCCCGTCGGCCCAACTCGGGCGAGAGCCAGGAAGGCATCGAAGCCGGCGCCGGATCCCAGATCGAGCACCGTCATTCCCGGCCTAATCTCGGTAAGCGCCAGCGGATTGCCGCAGCCCAGGCCAAGATTCGCGTCACCGGCCAGGGCGAGTTCTTCTTCGCTATAACCAATCGTCTTAGCGACCGCGTCCGCAGGCGCTCCACAGCAGGAGGTCTCGCCCCGAGCGACGGAAGCGTAGTGCTCTTCGACGGCTGCGGTCATTTGGTTTTTCATTTCTTCTCCTCGATCTGGGTCAGCCGTTCTACCGGCGCGTTGAGCGCGCAGCATCCGGCGGACTCGATGGCGTTGTTCAGGATGGTCAGGGCCTTGAGAATTTGCGGACGTTGTTTTGCGGGAATCGATGACAAAATCTGGTTGGTGCGCTGGATCATGAGTCCGTCAAGCAGCTTACGGGTGCGGCTGCCCTCTTCGGTGATGCGAACCATGGCCGCACGTCCGTCGGTCTGCGCGCCGCGTACGCGCTCCACCAGTCCACGCGCTTCCAATTTCTCGAGCACGCGAGTCATCGCGCTTGGCGTGATACCAGAGACAGTTGCCAAGTCCGAGATCCGGGTACCCTCGCGCGCGACGAGGATCCTCAGGATGGCGCACTGGCGCTGGCTCAGGCCTTCGCAGCAGACTTCGTCTGGACCGACTTGGCCTAGAATGCGACCCAGTCGTTCCAACTCATCCCACCAGTTCTGAACTTCTGCGGTGCTCATGATGAATCGAGTAAAACATATTTAATTGCTTGCTGCAAGCAATTAGTTGCCCGAATTCCAAGGGTCTGCAATTTTGAGTGAAGATCTGCGGAGTGCGGTAAACTCCCTGCCCGGCACTTCCTTCCCGATCCCAATGGCTGACTCCAAGTTCTACTTACAAGAAATCTCGTCGCGAGGTGATCCATGGCAACTGCTCCCGCTCCTAAAATCGACATGCAGGAACTCGACAAATTCATGCAGAAGTTTGTAGGCGACCTGGGAGCATCGATGAGCGCCGTCCTCGTTCTCGTCGGCGACCAACTGGGTCTGTATCGGGCTATGGATGCGGCGGGGCACCCGATTAGCGCCGCCGAACTTGCGGCTCTAACCGCGACCGAGGAACGCTACGTGCGCGAATGGCTGAATGCCATGGCAGCGGCCGGGTACGTTCGTTATCACGAAGAAAACCATCACTTCAGCCTGTCGCCGGAACAGGCGTTTGCGCTGGCCCAGGAGGATAGTCCCGCATACATTCCAGGCGCATTCCAGATTGTGTCGTCGATGTTCAAGGATGAGCACAAAGGTGACGGAGGCTTTTCGTTCCGGCGGAGGGGTGGGGTGGCACGAGCATCATCCCTCTCTTTTCGAAGGAACCGAGCGATTTTTCCGGCCGAACTATGCTGCGAATCTTGTCGCGCAATGGATCCCCGCACTCGATGGCGTGAAAGAGAAGCTGGAAAAGGGCGCTACGGTGGCGGATGTCGGCTGCGGGCATGGATCTTCGACAATCCTGATGGCGCAGTCCTACCCGAATTCGAAATTCTTCGGATTCGACTATCACCAGGCTTCGATCGAGAAGGCCCGCGAACGCGCCAAGCGCGCAGGCGTCGGCGATCGAATCTCGTTCCAGGTCGCGACCGCCAAGGGCTTCCCTGGCACGCATTACGACCTGGTGACATTTTTCGATTGCCTGCACGACATGGGTGATCCGGCTGGCGCGGCAAAACATGTTCGGCAGAGCCTGGCCCCCGATGGCGTGTGGATGATCGTCGAGCCCTTTGCCAACGATGATCTGAAGAACAATCTCAATCCTGTATCTACGCTGCTTCCACTATGATCTGCACGCCGGCTTCGCGCTCGCAAGAAGTGGGCTTGGCACTCGGGGCCCAGGCCGGTGAACGCCGAATGCGCGAAGTGATCGTGAACGATGGCGGCTTCGGCCATTTTCGCCGCGCCGCAGAAACCCCGTTCAACTTGGTGTACGAAGCGAAACCCTAATTCTGGGCAAAACTAAGCCGCACTACGGGTGCGGCTTAAAGCGGAGAAACCAGGGCTATCGTTGCCCTATTCCTGTTGGACGGACTTCACGAGGTTTCGTGGGCGGTCTACGTCATAATGATTCCAAATCGCTATGTAATAGGCGAGTAGCTGGAGAGGAACAATCTCCAGAATTGGCGAAAGCAGTTCTCCCGCAGCGGGCACGAATAGCACTTCATCGCTAAGTTTCGGCACTTCGGTGTCGCCTTCCGTGGCAATCACGATCACACATTCTGAGCGGGAACGAATGGTTTTGAGATTTCCCAGGGTCTTCTCGTAGCGGCCGACCGAATCCTGATCCTTGCGGTCACAGGTTGCAATGACGACCGCTGGAAAGGATGGCTCGAGCAGCGCTGTGGGCCCATGCGCAAGTTCCCCGGTCGGATAGCCCTCGGCGTGAATGTAAGAGATTTCCTTCAACTTCAGTGCGCCTTCCAACGCAATCGGAAAATGCACCGCGCGACCTAAGAAGAAGAAGGTGTGCGCCATGAAATAGCGGCGTGCCAGCAACTTGCAGCGCGCGTCGAAATCCGGCAACGCGGCTTCGAGTTGGTCGGCGGTCTTTTCCAGTTCCTGGATGGACGCATGGAGCTTCTCCGGACTAAGTCTGCCGCGGCATTGGGCAAGATAGAGCGCCAGCACATAAAGCGCGGCGAGGGCGGTGGTAAAGCTCTTCGTCGCAGGGATCGCGATCTCACGCCCAGCGTAGGTATAGAAAACCGCATTGGCTTCTCTGGCGACGGTCGAATCTGGAACGTTGGTCAGAGCCAGTGTCTTTGAACCTTTTGCCACGGCTTCCCGCTGCGCGGACGTCACGTCCGCAGTTTCACCCGACTGAGTGATGAGAATGACCAGGTTTTCCGGGGTAGTGAGAAAATTGCGGTTGCCGTATTCGCTGGCGTGATCGACGTCGACGGCAATGCCGGCGATTTCCTCAATCATCTGCTTACCCGCTAGTCCTGCGTGGCGACTGGCGCCACTGGCAGCGATTGTAATGCGCTCGAAGCGAGCGAAATCTGATTCTGACAGATCGCTGGAATCCAGTACGATTCGCTTCCGATCGGGCGACAGGTGACGGCGCAAGGTATCGCGAATCGCCTCCGGTTGCTCGTACACTTCCTTCAACATGTAATGAGGAAAACTGCCCTTGGAGACGGGAGTGGCGAGAGCAGCTTCGCGATTTACTTTAGTTTCGAGTGGCTCCGTTTTGGCCATGAGAAAAGCATAACAGCACGAAGCCACGCATCAAACCAAAAGTTCACTAAGTTGCCCATACGGTGTCGAGTACCGTCCCGTCTACCCATTTGACGACAGCAGCCGCACGATCACTTCGCTTTGCTTTTTCAGGAATTCCTCCGCAAATCATTTCGATTTCTTTCTTTAGCTCTCGAATATCGCAAATGGGAAGCTTGGAGCCCTTTACTGTCGCGAGCAGATCGGTGCGGCGAGGGTTGATGGCGATAGCACGTTCGGTGACGATCACATCGACCAGTTCTCCGGGACCGGTGAGAGTGGTGACTTCATCGACGACCACTGGAATGCGATCGCGGAAGGCGGGCAGGGCAAGGATAGTGCAGCGCGAGGCGAGACAATTCTGCCATCCGCCAATGCCGTGGAGAAGGCGACCGTCGGAATGCGTAACCACGTTTGCATTGAAGTTCACGTCGACTTCGGTCGCGCCGAGGATGCAGGCGTCAACCATGGAAGCGAAGTTTCCCTTGCCGTGATAGTTGTACGAGGTGAAGGGCGAGGTCGCGACGTGATGTGGATTCTCGGCCATCGAGCGAACCGCATCGAGATCGAAGGTCTGGCCATCGAGGATGTACTTAGTTAGGCCTTCCTGCAACAATTCGACGAGCACCTTGGTCGAGCCTCCGCGCACGAAACTCGCAGCGATACCGGCTTCTTTCATCATCGGCTTGAGATATTGCACGAAAGCCAATGCAATGCCTCCCGCACCAGCCTGGAAGGAGAATCCATCGCGAAGGATGCCGCTGACTTTGAGAAATTGCGCAACCAGTTCGCTGATACGTAGACGATCGGGCGAGCGCGTGATCTGCGTGGTGCCGCTGACGATCTTGGCTGGATCGCCGATACTCGCAACTTCGACGACGTAGTCCACATTATTGCCCTGGATCTGCCACGGCACACAGGGAAACGGCACGAGATCGTCGGTCACGACGACGACGCGGTCGGCATACATGGAATCGGCGAGGGCAAAGCCGAGCGAACCGCAGGCGCTTTTGCCATGCGAACCGTCGGCGTTGCCAAACATGTCGGCCGAGGGCGCGGCAATCACAGCGATGTCGATATGCACTTCTCCGTCCTGGATTGCCTGGAAACGTCCGCCATGCGAGCGCAGCACACCCATGCCGGCCATCTGGCCTTGGGTGCAGTAATCGCCAAGTGGGCCGTTCATGCTGCCTTCAATGTGGTGGACGACACCGGCCTTCATCAGTTCAATCACCGGGGCTTGCGATGGGAACGAGGCGCTGGGAAACCAGCGAAGATTCTTCACGCCCATGCGTGCCACCGTCTGCAGGACATCGAGGGCGACATGGTCACCATCGCGCAGATGGTGATGCGAAGAGATGGTCATGCCATCGCGCAGTCCACATTTGCGTAACGCCGCCTCAATGTTGGGCAGGCGCTTATCGCCATTCGCAGGATAGTCGAGCGCAGTGCGGATCGGCGGCGCGGCTTTGCGACCTTCCGGCCGATACTTTCCCACCCCCATGAACGGCACCTGCGGGACGCCATTGACGACGCTGGGCACGAGACGTCCAGCGGCATTGCGAACAAATTCCGGTGCGAGTTTGGGATGGCTGCTCATTTAAGTTCCTCCATCACGGGAACTAGTCCCATCGTCCGTGCACGTTCCACAAGTTTGAGGGCACGATGCACCACCGGCGGATCAATCATCTTCGATCCGAGCGAGACTACGCCAAGCCCCAACTTCCGTGCTTCCTCAAAGGCAGCAACAATCTTGAGGGCTTTCTCAATCTCAATGCTGGTGGGCGCGAACGCTTCGTGAATCACCCGCACCTGAAGAGGATGGATACATCCCATGCCTTCAAAACCCATGGCGCGCGAACGTTCACCCCATGCTTTGAGGCCTTCCATATCACCAGCATCTCCAAAGACAGAATCGATGGCCGCAAGGCCCGCTGCACGGGCTGCGTTGACCAGGCGCTGACGCGCGTACAGAGTTTCACTTCCCTCTTTCGTTTTCACCACACCGAGATCGGCGGTGTAATCCTCAAGCCCGATCGTTAGTGCACAGTTGCGTGGCGAGGCTTTGGCGATCGCAAAGGCGTTCTCTATGCCGAGGGCGGATTCAAGAATTGGCATCAGCCAAATCGGTCGATGGATGTCTTCGCGTTCACAGATCGCAGTGATCCGGCCATCGACTTCGGTGACCTGCTCGATGGTTTCGGCCTTGGGTATCAGGATGAGGTCAGGTGACTGCGGGATGATTTCTTCCAAGTCCGCAAGCCCCAGCGGCAGCTGGTTGATTCGAACCATGCGCTCCGCGGCGAGAAAATCGACCGCAAGCAGAGCGTTACGAACCATCAACCGGGCGGCATCTTTCTCGGCGGCGTGCACCGAGTCTTCCAGATCGAGAATCACGGCATCGGGAGCATGCAAGCCGGCGTTGATGAAGTATTTTGGCTCGTTGCCGGGAAGATAGAGACGCGAACGACGTAATCTATCTTTCGGGGACGGGCTTGGCAGCGGCAGGGCCGCAGGCAGAGCGCGGCGCGTAATGGCAAGCCCCGTCCGTTTTATCGCCGTCTCAATACGAGCAGCGATCGCGAAAGGCAGCGCGCCCTCATCCGTGATCTTGAGATAGCCGTGCTCGACACCGAGTTGCGCGAGTACCTGCTGTGCCTGCTGCCGAATATTCTCGCCATAGTAGATGGCGACGCGTGACTGCAGGTCAATCTCGATGCCACCAGACTTTCGCGGCTCGAAGGCCACGTGGAGATCGGAGCGTACGTCTTTCCCCTGTCGTCCCGCCTCTCCGCGAACGGTTGTCACCGCCGTTGCCATACATCCCGTCTTTCTGAAAAGCCCCGGAGCGGTTTGGCATCCGGGGCTCTTCGGTCACCGCAACATTTAACGAGCGCCGGCCGCGATCGCGACCTCAACGCGCGCCAAAATCGCGTCTGTCATCTGCGTAGTGGAAGCTGCGCCCATCTCGATCGACTTCGGTCCGCCCGAGAAGCGCATCATGTCGTAGGTACGCACCTTGCCTTCGGCAATCACAGCGGCAATGGCCTTGCGGATACGATTCGCCTTCTCGTCTTCGCCGATGTGATCGAGCATCATCGCCGCGGACAGAATCATCGCGATCGGATTCACGATCGAGGGTTGGAGTTCCGCATACTTTGGAGCTGAACCGTGCGTCGGCTCAAATACGGCGACTTCATCCCCGATATTCCCGCTGGCAGCGAATCCCAGCCCGCCGACGAGCCCAGCGAAAGCGTCGGAGATCACGTCACCAAAAAGATTGCTGGCCACGATCACGCCGTAGTCTTCGGGATTCTTCGTGAGCCACATCGTCTGCGCATCGATGTTGGTGGACCACAATTGAATCTCCGCATATTCCTTCTGCACCTGCTTGGCAACTTCTTCCATCATGCCGCTGGTCTCGCGGAGGACGTTAGGCTTCTCGCAGATGGTCACACTCTTGTATCCGAACGTGCGAGCGTGCTGGAAGGCCGCTTGGCAGATGCGCCGGGCGTTCTTGCGAGTAATGATGCGTACCGAAATCGCGAGGTCCTCTCCGGGCGTAGCGGCAAAAGCCTTGAACTTAGAGTGCGTCGCCAGCGCGTCGCGGACGTTTGCCGGAGGGTTCGTCCATTCCACTCCCGCATAAAGGCCTTCCGTATTCTGGCGGAATACAACGACGTTGACGAGTGGCTCTTCGTAACCGCCTGCCGGCTTCTTACGGATGAAGTTCAGCGGATTGCCTGGGAACGAGAGACAAGGCCGCATGCAGACGTCCAGGTTGAAGAGCTGGCGCATGGTAACGATGGGGCTGAAGTACGAGAAACCTTTGCCGCGAAGTTCGGGCTTCAACTCCGCATCAGCGGCCTTCTTCGGTTTGCTGGTGATGGCGCCGAACAAGCCAAGCTTATGGCTGCGCAGAAGATCAATGGTGCGCTGCGGAAGCGCGTTGCCTTCGTTGCACCAGCACTCCCAACCGATATCGGCGTGCACGTAATCCGCCTCGAAGCCGACGGCTTCCAGGACACGAATTGCCTCTGGCAAAACCTGGTTGCCGATTCCGTCTCCGGGCATGGTAACGATTGTTGGACGAGCCATAAATTCTCCTATGAAATTGTTATTTCGCTACAGCCTCGGCATGAAGACCGAGTCGCTGCGCCACCAGATTTTCGACGCCACCCGCGATCACCAGCGATTGCGGCACGCTGCCCAACGCCGGGAAGGTGTAACTTTCGCCTGCATAGTGCAAAACGCTAGATGCGAAATCGATTTCGATTTCCTCGCCGGGAATGATGGTCTTTTCCTTATTGGCTAACGCTTCCGCAAACCGAGCTTTCATCTTTCCGACAAATTCCGGCGTCTCGATACACAGGAAGCCATTGTTGAAAGCGTTGCGCAAATAGGTTTGCGAAAAGCTGCTGGCGATGACTAGTGGAATACCTTTCGCTTTTAGCGCGGTCACAGCCTGCTCACGGCTGGAGCCGGTCCCGAAGTTGGAGCCACCGACAATCACGTCGCCGGCTGCGACGTGCGACGAGAATTCGGGATCATAATTCTCCATCACAACCTTCGCCATCATGGCCGGGGTCATGTCTTCGCGATAGGTATAGTCTTTGCCGTAAATGCCGTCAGTGTTCAAGTTGTCTTGCGGCAGGAAAACCAGTCGTCCCTTGACCGATTCGGGGAAGCCTTCGAGAATCGCAACCTTCTCGGCACTGCTCGTGGCGGGCAAGAATTCGGTGAAGCGGATATTCGGATTGGCATGGGAAAAGTGGACCGGTCCGGTAATATACCCGGCAATAGCGCTCGCCGCTACGACTTCGGGACTTGCAAGGTAGCATTGCGCATCGCGCGATCCCATGCGGCCTTTGAAGTTTCGGTTGGTAGCGCTGATGCCAACTTCGCCCGCCTCCAGCAGTCCAGTTCCAAGACCGATGCACGGACCGCAACCCGCCGGCAACGCGACTCCTCCGGCATCAAGCAGGGTCTTCCAAATGCCGCGTTTCTCAGCTTCTTCCTGCACCTGGCTGGAAGCTGGCGCCACGTAGAAGTGCACGCCTGCAGCGACTTTCTTTCCATTAAGCACACGGGCGGCGGCTTCTAAGTCCGACAGACGCGAGTTCACACAGGAAACTAGGTATGCCCTCTGGATAGGAATCCTCTTCTCCTCGATCTGCGCCACCGATTGCATAACCTGCACGGTGTCCGGGCCGGAGACATGAGGTGTTACCTGCGAAAGGTCCAGTTCGATCTTTGCGGCGTATTGCGCATCATGATCGGGCCCAAGCGGCGCTCGCGCCCAACGCAGCAGATCGTCTTCGGTAAACTTCTCGTTTCCTTGCCAATGATGGATCGCGTGCCGCTGGCGCAGGTAGCTGATCGTCACCTGGTCTACGGGGAACCATCCGACTAAGGCGCCCCATTCGGTCGTCATGTTGGCGATTGAAAAACGATCATCCATACCGAGGGTATGCACGCCGGATCCCGCGAACTCCAGTGCGGCGTTCAGCACCTCGTCTTTGTTGTACAGGCCACAGAGCGTAATGATGACGTCTTTCCCGCTGACGCCGGGTTGCAACTTTCCTTCGAGCACAACCTGGATGGTGCGCGGAATCGACCACCAGAACTCCCCGGTTGCCCAAATTGCAGCGGCATCTGTACGTACGATAGGCGTACCTATCGCTCCCAGTGCGCCATACATATTCGAATGTGAGTCGGAGGCGACCACCAGCGAGGCCGGAACTACGTAACCGCGCTCCACCATGATCTGGTGACCGATACCAGTACCGGCCACGTAGAAATCGATCCCCTGCGCCTGCGCAAAGGTCTCGATGCTGCGGTATTTCTTGAGATTCTCTTCTGCGGTGTTCTGGATATCGTGATCCAGCGCAAACACCGGCTGGCGTGGATTCTTCACCTTCGTCGCACCAATCGCTTTGAACTTCTTCAGCACCGCTGAGGTGTTGTCGTGTGTCATGACGTGGTGCGGCCGAATGGAGAGGAAGTCGCCCGCACGCAGCTTGCGCTTCGGGCCCTCAGACATGTGCAACTGTGCGATTTTTTCGACTACTGTCTGGCTCATAGCCGTCCTCTATTTCTTTTCAACTTGCAAGAGCTGCATGTACTCCGCGATGTCGTCGAAGGTGTCGAGATTCCAGGTTGCATCCACGATGCACTGTTGGGCTGCAGCGGAGAGTACCGGCTCCGAGAGAGCTTCGAACTTTTCTTCCACTTCACGATCGGTGAGAGGATTGCGTGGGTCGCCCTTGGGGTAGTCCAACTGCTTCTCAAACGAGCGTCCATCGGTCGTGGTGATCTTCACGATCACACGCTGGAGCGCTGGGAAGACTTTTTCGATCTCTGGATCCGCTACGACGACAATTTTGTGGAGTTGCTCGCGGATGCGTGGATCCACGATCTTGCGCATCTCGAACTGCAGTGGCGTGACTTGCCGCTCCGCAATCGCCGCAGCCAGCACGTAGGGTAAGGAATGGTCGGCGGTCTCCTTGGTGTGGGGATCGTACTTGCTCGGATCGCTCAGGATGTCTGCCCCACGCGACGTGGTACGAACGTGAACCTCCAGAATCTCCTCGGGCTTCAGGTCCTGATCTTTCACGATGCCGAGCACTGCAGAGATCGGCGTATGAGTCAGCGCTTCGGTGGGAAATGCTTTCATACCGCACTGCGTGATACGCCAGGATTCGCCCAGCCCATCAGTCAGTAAGTTCAGCTTCCAATCGGGCCCAAAACAGTGCACTAGCCCTTCCTTGCCGTCAATCACGTGCTCTGGACCGGTGTAACCCTTCTCTGCCAGCAGGGCTGCAAAGACACCGGATTGTGTCGCTTGCGGATCAACGGTGTTCTTCATCATCGTCAGTTTGCCGGCGGTCACTGCGCCTAGTGTGACGCGCGCCGAAGCCGAGATGCCGATCGCGTCCTGAATCTGTTCCGGAGAAAGATGAAGCATACGGCCCGCAACGATCGGTGAAACGAACGCGGTAAGTGTCGCATGATGCCAACCACGCTCCCGTATGCCCGGGAAGGCCGCCTCGCACAGACGCATTTCGAATTCGTGCCCGAGCACCAAACCGACGATCAATTCCTTGCCGCCGCTCTTGGAACGTTCCGCACCGGCCATCGCCGCGGGAAAGATATCGGAGGGATGACAAGGATCCTGCTTCCAATAAATGTCGTTGTAATCCATGCAGCGAATCATCAGGCCGTTGAGCAGCGAGGCTGATACTGCGTCCAGGCGCTCGCCGGTTCCGATCACGGTGCACGGCCCGGGACCTGCGATCTCCTGCATGACATCGAGCGCGATCTTCACATCGTGTTGCTGATATCCGCCGAGAGCGCAGCCGATAGAGTCGAGCAGATAGCGCTTCGCCTGGTAAACCGCTTCCGGCGAAAGATCTTCGAACTTGAGATTGGCGGCCCATTCCGACATATGCGCTGTGATTGTCGGCTTGGCGGTCTTCACACTCGGCTTGGCAGCAGTAGCCATACGACTCTCCTATTTCTTCAGGTTGTTAGCATTTTTGAATGGCAGGTAGGCCATGAAATCGGCATGGTGCACGATGAAGGCTTCAGTGGTGCGCTTCACGAGATCGCCTTCCGCAGCATGAGCAGCGATGATGTGGCAGACAGTGTCGGGCACTCCGCACTCCAGTGCCAACGCAACTCCAGTGAAGGGATGGCGCAAAAGCTCGCCACGCTCGCTTTGTTGCGCTTTCCAGTCCTTAATTTCGTACTCCAGAAGCTTTCCGACATCGGCAAGGATGGCTCCCGCAATGACCGTATCCACATCAATCTTGAGCGCCTTCCCCATAAAGTTCTGCATAGCGTGGGCAGCGTCTTTCGCAATGTGCACGACGCAGCGCTTGTGCTCCATGAATGAAGTTGGGCAGTTGGCGACCAGGAGGGTGAACGGAATGGTGTTCAGGTCTTCGGGGAGGAGCGGACTGCGCTCGAAGGCGAGTAGCCAGGTTTTCGTGACCGCTTCGCGAAGCTGCGAATTGTCGATCCAGGCCAGTTCTGGCCAGAGCTGTTCGAGCTGTTGGCGCGAGACTTTCGATTTCGTAGGGGCAGTGGCTTGATCGTTCATGAGTGGGCTCCCAGAACGGAGGTCGCGCAGCACATCGATTGCACTGCTGGCGCCGGGCTCCGCGCCTCATTCGGCAGGCGGGCGGGCAGGCCGGACCATCCCACTCAGGTTGTATCAATTCGTGGCGTAACTGGATGTGACGCCCGTCACTAACCGGTGTTTCAGTTCACTGTTTTATGGCAACGAGGACGGGTCTCTTCGACTTACAGGCCGCGTACCGCCTCTTCCAACGCGCAGGTGATTTGGTCTGTGTTTAGCGACGCATCCATCATCATCGGCCTTCCGACACGCACCACGATCTCACCCTTCCTCGCGAAGTGACGTTTGGCACGGCCCAGGACTTTCAATCCGTCGATCCGGATCGGCAGCACCGGCAGGTTGAGTCGTTGTGCCAGCATGCCAACGCCGGAGCGAAATTCTCCGAGCTCTCCGGTTTCGGAACGGCGGCCTTCCGGAAATACAAGAATGCTAAAGCCTCGGTCGGCCGATTCCCCCGCAAACTCGAAGCTCTCGCGGATGTTCGACTGTTGAGGCAACGGAAAGACGTTAAAAAGTGCGATCACCAGGAAGTAATCCAGCTTATTCAGCAAGCGCCGAAGTATGTTACCGGGAGAAAAACTCATGGGAGCGTTCAGTTCCCGGTGCCCGCTGGATTGCCCTGCACGCATCGCCCACAAACGTTCTCCGAGCATTCCCGTCGCTACGCGATAGCGCAACCGAAGAGGCAAAGCATAGAGAACGAAGCCGAGATCGATATACGTAAGGTGATTGCAGACGATGAGTAGCGGGCCTGCAAAACTTTCCAGATGCTCGCGACCAACAATCGTCGGCCGCGCCATGATGGCGGTATAAGGCCAGGTCACTACCGAATACACAAGATTTCGCATCCAGCGAATTGGTACCACGGTCTGCGCCCAGCGTGGAAACGGCCGATCAATACGCTTCCCTGCCGGAATCTGCAATAGCTTTTCAAGATCGGCGACGGTCGTCGCGGAGGTGAGACTCGAGTCACTAAGATCGACTTGGTAACGGTCTTCAATCGCGCTCAGCAACTCCACGCGATCCAGCGAACTGAGTCGCAGATCGTCCTCCAACCGGGCATCGGGACGCAGAGACGCGGCTCGTCCCGTAATTCGTGTAATCAGGTCGCCTAAGGTTCCGCTGGAAGCGGCAGCTGTGCCGGGTTGCTGCGCTTGCGTCACCGCTTCACGAATCAGGTTGGTCCGAGGCTTTTGCGTAGAGGTACGCGGAAAATCTTCGTCCGGCCAAACATACCAGGTGCGGAGTTGTTGAAAGTCCGCAAGAGAACAGTTCGCACGATCTACGACGCCGGCGGGATCCTGGGTTCGGTCCTGCAGTAGGAGCACGGCGCACGGCTCTGCGTTTCCACCGCGATCAAGGCCGATCACCACGCAATCCCGCACCGCTGGTTGAGAGCGTAAGGCAGCTTCGAGGTCTGCAGGGTAGATGTTCAAACCAGCAGGCGTGACGATTACATCCTTCTTGCGTCCCTTGAAATAGAGATTGCCCTGCTCGTCGAGTGCACCCAGGTCCCCGGTGGCAAACCATCCCTCTTCGTCCCCGACGGTGTGCACTTCCCGACCCTGCCAATATCCGCTCGCCACCCCTGCACCGCGAACGAGAATCTCACCATCACCTGCCAGCTTCACTTCGCGACCCGGCAACACCTTACCGATCGATTTCTTACCAACTGAAAACGGATGGTTCAGGCTAATCATCGATGTTGTCTCGGTAAGCCCGTAACCCTGCACAACGCCGAAGCTCATGCGCCGCCAAAATTCCTCGGTTTCGGCATCGAGCGCGGCACCGCCCGAGATGAATGCCCAAAACTTCCAGCCGAACACGTTGTGGATCTGTCGCAACCGCCACCAGCGAACGACAAAATGCTTGCCGTCTGCGGCCGCCCAGCGCTGGCGAAAACTCTCCAACTTCCCGGCATTCTCGAGATCCCGTTCGATCTTCTCCTTCAACGACTGCAACACGCGTGGAACCGCGATCAAAACGCTGATCCGTTCCCGTTTGATGGTCCGGATGACTTCGCCGGGATTGAGCGTATCGGGAAAAAAGACGGTGGCGCCTAAGAGATGCGGGATGAATATGCCAAGAAACTGGCCGAACACGTGGCTTAGAGGCAGCGCATTGAGAAAGCGCAACGGATGGAAGATTCGCTCGTACTTCTTGTACTTTTCAATCTCGCGCGCGATGGGAGAGAGATTGGACAGTACGTTGCCGTGCGATAGCACCACACCCTTTGGGTCCGCCGTTGTGCCGGATGTGAACACGATCTCCAAAGGCTGATTAGGGTCTTCCGATACCGGCCCAAGAGGCAGGTCCGAATGCGCGGCCAAGGATTCCAGCAGATCTTCCAGGATAAGGCGTGGGACGACGGCCACGCCCGGACCGGGCACGATGTCACGAGAGAGCAAAGCCAGTTTGGGATCGACCTCAGCGGCTACCCGATCGGAAAATTCCGGAGACGCAATATAGTCCATTGGAACCACGACCACCCCACGCAAGGCGCAGGCAAGAAAGACGGCCACCCACTCTGGCCCGTTCTCGCCCCAGAGCAACACTCGCGCTCCCACCGCGATTTGGCGGGCGTCCAGCTCGCGGGCAACACGATAAGCGAGCCGGCCTACATCGGCATAGGACCATCGCCGCACGCGATAGCCTCGACGATGGACGTAGGCAGTCTCGCGCCCGAGCTTCAGGAATGCCGGAACAAATTCTGCGATGGATTGAAATGGCATGGCGTTTGCGCCCCGCCGTTCGTCTGCGAACGAAGGGGTAAGCACTCATCCAATAAAGAGCGCTGCCATTAGAGTAATTGAAGTTTGTTTGCAGCACACGCCACAAGGTTAGGAACTACGATGGTTGCGGCCCTGCTTCTTCAGAATCGCACGAATCTGGTTGCAGGCTTCTTTGATCTCTGGCGAGGAGAGCACGCACAACAACCGTTTGCCCTCACGGCGTGTATTCACCACTCCTGCACCACGAAGAATCGAGACGTGCTGCGACAGATTTGCTTTCGAGATACCCAGACGTTCCTGCAGGTCAGACGCTCCCAATTCGCCACGACCGAGCAAGTCGAGCAAGTGAATGCGCGTGGGATTTGCAAACGCCTTGCACAGAATTGCCTGGCGCTCATACAAATCTCGGTCAGCGCCAGTCTTCCGCGATACCTTCTTCATCGAAACTCCCGTAGAATATCAATTGGCGAGCGATTCCAGTCATTCGGTTGCCTAGTCTAATGCATTCTCCAAAGCCTTACCGAAACTATCTCCACGGCCTGACATTATTTGACATTCTTACCCATGCCAAGGCTGTCGGAGTTGCGCAATCTCGCAACCCAACGAAGCTTCGGCCCCGAGCAGCAGCTTGCAATCACGCAGATGAAACCTATCGCATTGAGAGCTTTTTCGCAAGCAGCTCATCACAGCTCAGAGCTATAAGGTTTCCCCGACTCTCGCCATAACCTCAACCAGCCTTATCTTGCCGCAAAAGGGGGTTGCAGCGACTGTGCGCAAGGTGGGCGGGATCTTTTTCGCCGACGAAAAAAGCGCACCTTGGGAGGTGCGCTCGCAAACCACAAACAGCTACTACTGAGGGTAGTGTGCCCCGCCGTGACGAACATCCGCCCCTCGAACCCAGAAGATGACGTCCTCTGCAATGTTGGTTGCGTGGTCCGCAATGCGCTCCAGGTTACGCGCGATCAGGAGCACATCAAGTGAATAGCGGGTAGTCTCGGGATGCTGGTTCATCTGTTCAACGAGTACGACAAAAGCTTCGTCCTTGATCCGGTCGACGATGTTATCCATCTGCAAGACGGCTTCCGCTAGTTCTGCCTTACCGTCGATGAACGACTCCAACGCGCGCTGCACCATCGTGGCCACAGTTTCCGCCATTCGCGGAATGTCGACAGGAACTTCCGATTGTTGCGAAGAAATCATATCGAGCACGCGTTGCGCGATATTGACCGCCTGGTCCCCCACTCGCTCGAGATCGGCGTTAATCTTCACTACCGCGAGGATAAATCGTAGATCTACCGCCATCGGCTGTTGCATGGCGAGTAGATCAAGGGCAAGTTCGTCGATCTCCCGTTCGGTCGCATTGATGTCGCGTTCGCCATCGAATACCGATTGGCACAGTTTCGCATCGCGCTTGCGATAAGCCTCCACCGCGCGTTCGATCGCCTGCTCCGCAAGACCACCCATGCGCAGGAGCTTCTCTTTTAATTCATCCAAGCCGTGCTGGAATCGCGTTCTCATCCAAACCTTCCAGTAATGTAGTCTTCCGTGCGTTTGTCTGACGGGGTCGTGAAAATCTTTTGCGTGCTGTCGAATTCGATCACACTGCCCATCAGGAAGAATCCGGTGTATTCCGCCACTCGCGCCGCTTGCTGCATGTTGTGCGTTACTACGACTACGGTGTAATTCTCTTTGAGTTGGAACATCAACTCTTCGATCTTACTCGTGCTGATGGGATCCAACGCCGAGGCCGGCTCATCCATCAGCAATACTTCCGGTTGTACCGCCAGCGCACGAGCGATGCAAAGACGCTGCTGTTGACCGCCGGAAAGGCTTGCTCCCGACTTCTTATGGAGCGAATCCTTCACTTCATTCCACAACGCGGCAGCCTCCAGCGATCGCTCAACCGCCTCGTCTAGCACTTGCCTCTTGCGGATCCCGTTCAATTTGAGTCCAGAGGCAACATTGTCGTAAATCGACATCGTCGGAAAGGGGTTAGCCTTTTGAAATACCATCCCTACGCGTCGGCGAACATCGACAGCAGCCGTGCCGCGCTCATAAATATTCTTGTCTCCGACGATAACTTCACCCTCGGCACGAGCCTCGGGGATGGTCTCATGCATACGATTCAGGCAGCGCACGAACGTCGACTTCCCGCAACCCGACGGGCCGATCAAAGCGGTCACGTGGTTCGGCGCGATCTTCATATCGACGTTCTTCAATACGTGAGACTTGCCGTAATAAGCATTCAAGTCTCGCACTTGGATTCCGACGCCCATACTTTCTAGCGCTCTCCCTGCTCTGCCGGCTGCTTGCACCGCAGAAACGTTATCCACAAGTCTGTGTTTGGTAATTTCAATTCGCTGCCCGCACCATGCCTCGACCAGCCACTAAGCGCACCGCTGAGACCGCTCCAACGATCAGGATGATCAGGATCAGAGCTCCAGCCCACGCCTGCTTATGCCATTCTTCGAAGGGCGAGATGGCGTAGGTGAAAATCTGCAATGGCAAGGCCGCCGTCGGCTGGTTCGCGCTACGGCTCCAATATTGATTGCCGAAGGCCGTGAAGAGCAACGGCGCGGTCTCGCCGGCGACGCGTGCAAAAGCCAGCATCACGCCCGTAATCACACCGGAAGTTGCCGTCCGCAGCGCTATCGAGATCGTGGTGCGCCATTGCGAAATGCCAAGCCCGTAGGCCGCTTCACGGATCGACTGAGGCACCATCAACAGCATTTCTTCGGTCGTTCGCGCAATCGTCGGAATCATCATGATCCCCAAGGCAACCGCTCCAGAGAACGCCGAGAAGTGCTTTTGCGGCACCACGACCAGGGAGTACACGGCGATGCCGATCACGATCGACGGAACACCATTCAACACATCCGCGACGAACCGGACCGAATCACCGAACCTGTTTCGACCAAATTCGGAGAGATAGATTCCTGAGCCGATCCCGAGAGGTACACCGATCAGGCTAGCCATGCCAAGAATCAGGGCGCTCCCGGCGATAGCATTCGCCATGCCGCCACCAGTTTCACCAACAGGTTTGGGCGTCTGCGTGAGAAAAGCGAGGTTGATGGATCCCACGCCTTTGATGACCAGATACGCAAAGATCGCGCCGAGCGGCAGAAGTACCAGGATCGCTGCTCCCACAGCTGCGAAATTTGAGAATACGTTGGCAAACTTTCGCCATGGGCTCAGCACTGGCGCCGGGCGAATCCCGATGTCGTTAGGCATGCGCCCTCGCACCCGCTCCGCGGGTAATCGACCACACCAGCAGCCGGGCTAAGCCATTTACGATGAGCGTCACCAGGAACAGCGCTAGACCAACTTCCACCAACGCGCTCAGGTAAAGATCGTCCGAAGCTTCGCTGAACTCGTTGGCGATCACGCTCGCCATGGTGTACCCAGGCGCGAATAAGGACTTCGCGATCTCCGGACGATTGCCGATGACCATGGTGACAGCCATGGTTTCGCCAAGTGCGCGGCCCAGACCGAGAATCACGCCACCCACGATTCCAATGCGCGCATTGCGCAACACACCCGTGCGGATCATCTCCCATCGCGTCGCGCCAAGTGCCAGCACGCCTTCACGCTGATTCTGGGGAACAGAAACCAGCACCTCGCGGGTGACCGAAGAGATAATTGGGATGATCATGATCGCGAGGATCACTCCCGCCGCCAGCATGCCCACACCGTACGGAGGACCCGAAAATAGGCCAGTCCAGCCCAGCACCTTGGCAAGCCAAGGCTGCACATATTCACGAAGGAAAGGAGCGAGTACGAAAATCGCCCACAATCCATAAATCACGCTTGGAATTGCCGCCAGCAATTCCACCGTGAATGACACCATTCCACGCAAGGCGCGCGGACAGATTTCCGTCGTGAAGACTGCTACTCCGATCGCCAGTGGAACCGCAATTACGAGCGCGACGATCGACGACACGACGGTGCCGTAGATGAATGGGAGCGCACCGAAACTTCCTGCTACCGGGTCCCAATCGCGACCGATAAAGAATCTCCAGCCGAACTTGTGGAGCGACATCTGCGACTTAAGAACTAGCTCCCAGAGCACTAGGAGCACGATGCCGAAAATCGACAGCGCAGACATCAGCATCGCTCCGCGGAACACATTGTCCGCTACACGCGTGCTGGCACTCGACCCGAATCGCCCCTGACCGAGCACACCGAAGTTCGACAAGCTCTCTGGCTTGGGTTTCGGAAACTCTACGGTAGTGGTGACTGTCGGCTTCGGCTGATCGGGTGGGCCAGATGAAAGATCTCTCGCAGCCATGCGCTTGTCCACGGTTTGAGGCTATCAGCGGATTGTTACAGCCCGGTGAATACGGGGTTTCAGGGAGTTTAATCTACTCACGTTTTGGCTATTTCTCGCGTAAAAAAGCCCAGCGCCTCCGGAGGGATATGCGCTGGGCGAATCCCGGGTGAGCGGGAAAATTTCTCGCTATTTCATTCCTTTTACCGTCTGCCGGATTTTGTCGGAAACTTCCTTCGGCAAAGGTGCGTAGCTCAGGCTGTTCGCCATGGGCTGGCCGTTATCGAGTTCCCAATTCAAGAAGTCGGTGATGATCTTCCCTTTCGCCTGATCCTTGAAGGGCTGCGGAATCAGCAACCAGGTGAAGCTAGCGATCGGATACGCTGTCTTTCCCGGCGGGTTGGTGATCGACACGCGATAATCGGCCGGCATCTTTACTCCGGCAGCCGCTGCCGTGGTGCTGTCCAGGGAGGCTTTCACGAACGCGCCCGAAGAATTTTTCACGGAACCAAACGGAATGTTGTTCTGCAGAGCATAGATCAGTTCGATATAGCCGATTGAGCCCTTGAATTGCCGAATCATCCCAGCGACGCCCTCATTGCCTTTGCCGCCCAGACCAACCGGCCACTTCACAGCGGTGCCCTTCCCTGCGGCCTGCTGCCACTCACCGCTCACCTTGGAAAGATAGTCGGTGAAGATGTAGGTGGTGCCGCTGCCGTCCGAACGGTGCACCACGATGATGCTCTGGTCCGGGAACTTTGCACCCGGATTCGCGGCGGCGATCGCCTGGTCATTCCAATTCGTAATCTTGCCGAGGAAGATCCCCGAGAGTATTTCCGAGGTGAACTTGATTTCGCCTTCCACGCCCGGCACGTTGTAGGCCGGAACAACCGCGCCCAGCACCGAGGGAATATGGAGGATCTTGAATTTCGCCTGTCCCAGCTGTTCGTCGGTCATTGGCCCGTCGCTGGCGCCGAAATCGACTGTGCCGGCGAGCACCTGGCGAATTCCACCACCGCTACCGATTGACTGATAATTGATCTCGACCTCGGGATGAGCCTTCTTGTACTCGGAAAACCATTTCGAGTAGATGGGGTAGGGGAAGGTCGCGCCGGCGGCATTCAGAGTGGTTTGCGCACTCGCCATTCCAGCTAGAAACGTCAGAAAAAGAAGCACTCGCAGCGAACGTAGCACTCGGTTATTCCTCCAAGACAATTGCGAACCTTGTCGCTCGAACCGGATCGCGGTCCCCGCCGACAAGAAAGTACAACTTTGGTTGTAGCTAGCGATTGTTACGGACTCGTTACAGGAAGGTGAAAATCGGATGAGCAACTCTCTGTGCGGAATCCGCTGCTTTACAAGTTCAGCAGCAGCGGATCGTTGTCGATAGTAGGGGAGGGCACGAAGAAGCTCAGAATCTCGGCAAATAAGACTCTGCTCCATTGCGAAACCCTATTTGGATCGGGGCCGCCGTTCGCTTTCGCGTTGGACTGATTGCCAATCGCGGCCATTACACCTGCCATCTCTGCCATACATTCACCTCGTGTTCTATCTCGAAGATAAAGGTCTGACACGGCTTTTGGGTGAATGCCATGTCAATTGCAGGTGAATGGTTCAATACAGAGGCTCTGGATTCAGAGCGCGTGCTTGTGGCGCAATTGGTCGAGAAACATCTGCTCCAGAGGCTTGTCAATCGAACGCAGCAGGTGGCGCACGCTCTGTCCGCTCACCAGGTGACAGACTTCTTCAGCCATGTTTTTCACATGATCTCCTGCGCGCTCCAAGGCCTGGGTCATAAATACCACATGGAAGCTCTCGCTACGATGCGATCCTCCGGGGTTATCGAGATGGCGCACGAACACGAGATTTCGCAAGCGATCAATTTCCGCGTCGGACCGCAATACCGAAAGCGCGCGATCAAGATTGCGAGTCTCGAACGCTTCGCGAATCTCGAACAACATCTTTTCCAGACGCGAAGCCATTAACGTCAGATCACGGATATCTTCCATTTCGCAGCGGGTAGATGCAACGATCGCACGATTGCTGAACCCGAGCAACAGATCCCCTATGCGCTCGATGCTGATAGCGAGTTTCATGCAGGCGAGCATCTCGCGGGCTGAACCTTCTGAAGTTCCCGTGATATGCGTGGTTACCGCGGAATCAATTTCCCGGTCCAGGCGGTCGAGTTCGATCTCACGGCTACGTACCGTCTCGAGGAGCGCGGTTACGCCCGTCGCAATCCCTTCGGCCACTGCCCCAGCTGAGGAATAAGCAACCCTGCAGGCCTGCATGGTCAGTTCGCGGATGTGGACGCAGGCGGCATCGTGGGAATTGCCGAGAGGAAGCAGGGTCGCCATTTGGTGTTCTTTCAACACAGGTGTACTTAGCAAGCGTAATTCCGCTCGGTTACAGCACGGTAGGCAGCTTGTGAAAATCACATGAATTCCATGTCTCTGGCGCTGCCTGCACCTGACCCCTCCTCAGGAATTCGCGCTTCCCTCGCTCTTAACGGCAGGCATGAATAGAACCTGCTTCCGCGGCACTACAAAGGAAAAAACAGCCCCGTGATTCAACTCGCTCTCGGCGCGAATTTCGCCTCCATGCGCGCGCACGATATGCTTCGCGATCGCCAGTCCGAGCCCAGTTCCACCAGATTGCACCGACCGCGCCTTATCTACGCGATAGAAGCGCTCGAACAATCGAGCCAGATGCTCCGAAGGAATGCCTGGGCCAAAATCGCGAACGTAGAACAGGACGCGATCTTCCACGTCGCGCGAACCGAGTAGAATCTTGCCACCCGCCCCCCCGTACTTCACCGCGTTATCCAGCAGATTGTTAAACACTTGGTGAATCGCACCACGATCTACGGCCACCTCTCCTTGCGAGGTGTTCATTACGGATAGCTCAACGCCGCTGTTCCGATAGTGATCATTGAAGCTGAGTGCTGCTTCATCCAGCAATTCGGCGGGCGCAACTGGCTGAAAATCGAATCGCTGTTCCCCGCTCTCGACACGGGCAAGCGTGAGCAGGTCTTCCGTGAGCCGATACATTCTCTGCGCGTTGCGTCGGATAATCTCGACAAATTCTCGACCCGGATCGTCCTCGCGAAACGCTTCACTCAGGGTTTCCGCATATCCCTGGATCGACGTTAGCGGCGTGCGAAGTTCGTGTGACACGTTGGCGATAAAGTCACGGCGAGTTTTTTCCACGCGCTCGGTTTCAGTGAGATCGTGCAACACGGTCACCGCTCCCCCACCCGGCATAGGGGCGGTCGTTGCCGTGAATGTACGGCCCGGTGCCAACGTCGAAACGCGCGTCGACGTCACCCGACGTGTATCGAGTGCTTCCTGCACGCTGCGTAGGAACCCGGGGTCGCGAATTGTCTCGATGATCTTGCCATTGCGACGCACCCCCGCTGGCAGCATGCGCTCCATCCGCTGGTTTGACCACATCAACCGCCCGTCGTTCGACACCGCGATAACCGCCTCTTGCATGCTGTTCAGCAAAGCTTCGAGTTGCTGCCGATTGGTCTCAATCTCCGCGAACACCGCCTGCAATTGCCGCGCAGTCTTGTCGAGCGCTCCTGCAACTTTTCCGATCTCATCGGCCGAGTCCTCGGCAATCCGAGCCGAGAGATCGCCAGAGGCGATGCGGTCAGCGAAATACACAATCGCCTGCAATCGACGACTAATTGATCGTGTGGCTAGGGTTGCAAGGATCAGCGCGAGAGCGACGGCTAGGATCGAGCTGAAAAGCAAAGTACGCCGGACTTGTCCCGTAATCGTGTTCAGCGACGAAAGGGGATACGCGAGACGAACCGCGCCACCGGGAATCGGAGCGGCCGCATACAAGAAATCAATGCCAAGGGTGTGACTGCGCCGGACGTTCGTGCCGATGCTGCCGTGAAGCGCCGCTACGAATTCTGGGCGAGTGGCATGGTTCTCCATCTCCGCGGGATTGGCGCCGCTATCGGCAAGCACCAGCCCGTCGGAGGTGATAATAGTGGCACGTGCATTCGCTGCGAGAGAAACTTCGCGAGCAATCTTCGGAAGATCGCCATGGCGCTCGCTTTGCACGCGCAGAGCAAACATCTGCACTTTGTCGCGCAGCGACGATTCAATTTCAGAACGGAGAGAGTTCACCCAAGCGTGACGGATTGCAATGTCGAGGGTGAGAGTACAGGCAGCGATTACGACGAGATAGGCAAAAAACAGTTTGAGGAAAATCCTTCCTCTCACTTCGGTACCTCGAACCGATAGCCTGCTCCGCGCACAGTCTTCAAATAGCGAGGCTCCTCGGGATTCTCCTCAATCTTCTCACGAATCCTTCGGACATAAACGTCCACCGAGCGCGGCGTAACATAATGGGTTTCGCGCCAGACCGCATCAAGCAGTTGGTCGCGGGTAAAAACGCGGCCCGGGTGGCGCGCAAGATATTCCAGGAGCCGAAACTCCGTCGCGGTGGTCGTAATCAGGTTGCCGCGGACCGTTAAGGTCATGGCACCATTGTCGATCACGATATCCCCGGCAGTCACTACCGCTGGTGGCAACGGACGCTCAAAGCGTCGCAACACCGCCTTCACGCGGGCAATGAGTTCGCGCGGACTGAAGGGCTTGGCAATGTAATCGTCCGCACCGAGATCGAGCCCGGCAATCTTGTCGGCTTCGGAGGTTTTGGCGGTGAGAAAGATTACCGGCGTCATGGCGATGTTGCGGTTATGACGGATCTGCCGGCAAATCTCCAGGCCATCTGCTCCGGGCACCATGATGTCGAGTAGGAATAAGGATGGGGGCGTCTTTTCGGACTCCGGAATTACGCCATTCCCCGCGAGAAAAGTTCGTACTGCAAAACCTGCGCCTTCCAGGTGATAGCGCACTAGCCGAGCAATATCGGCATCGTCTTCAACCACAAAGATCGTTTGTTTCACGAGCACATTGTAACCAAACTGCGCCCAAATCCAAGCTCAGATTGCAGGTCTTTCATCGAACTTTAACCTCTGGAGACAGCGAGTTTCCACGAACTGGCACCATTCAGTCACTCCATATTCGCCACAAGAGCATGCCTCCGACTATCGTGCCCGCGAGGAGTGCCAATGCTTTCAGCATGGAGCTTTGCACTGCATGCCTTCGCTTCGCCACCATGTTCTGCTCTGGCAAGGGTTCCGCTACGGCCTCCGCAGAGTTGCTCATCGCCATCCGCACCAGTTCTGCTGGGTGCAGCGCGTGCCGATCGGTCTCCTGCGCAATTTGCTCGCGACAACTGAAACCCTCGGCCACGATGATGGTTTCGAGCATGGCACTACGAACTTTGGGTAGCAGTTCCAATTCGCCGACAGCGATCGACATCGCGTACTTGTCACCCTTCTCAAATCCAAAGGCTCCCGCCATCCCGCAACAGCCGTTGTTCGGCAACTCGTAATCCATGCCGAGACGTTCAAATAAGCGCTTCTCTCCCTCGGTGCCCATTACCGCTTTGTGATGGCAGTGTGCGTGGGCGAGCACCTTGCGATGGAGTTTCGGCAAAGGCATATCTTTGGCAAACTTGTCCAGAAAGTCCGGGAGCAGATGGACCTGCTCTCGCAACTTCATCGCACGCGGATCCGAAGGAAACAGGTTCACGAGTTCGTCGCGAAAGACGGAGGCGCAACTCGGCTCTAACATCACGATCGGAAGACCCGCGTCGATCTCGTTCGCCAAGGCCTCCATAGTTTTCCGTAGGACCCGTTTGGCCTGATCGAGCATGCCCCAGTCATAGAGCGGGCGTCCGCAGCAAACATCCGCCTGCGGGACAACGACTTGGAAACCGCAAGCTTCAAGGACTTCAAGAGCAGCCAACGCCGTGTCGGGCAGGAAGTTGTTGTTGAAAGTATCGGGCCAGAGCAGGACTCTCTGTCCGCCTGTGTTTCGTGACTTGTGTTTGCGAGCCAGTCGTTGAAATGTGCTGGGCGCGAAGGCTGGGATGCTGCGCTGCTGCGGCATTCCGGCCAAAGACTTTGCGACGGCCCTGAGCCCTGGAGTCTGCGTAACTAGATTTACGAGCCCTGGCGCGAGCGACGCCAGTCGCGCCCAGTTGTGAATGAGCCCGAATGCATAGGCTTGCCGCGGACGCATGCGTCCTGCGTAGTAATGCGAGAGAAACTCGGCTTTGTACGTGGCGACGTCGACTTGGACAGGGCAATCCCCTTTGCATCCCTTGCACGATAAACAGAGATCGAGCGATTGCTTGACTTCCTCACTCTTCCAACCATCGCGAATGATCTCACCCTGCATCATCTCGAACAGCAGGTGAGCGCGGCCTCGAGTGCTGTGCTCCTCCTCGCGGGTGATGCGATAGCTGGGGCACATGGTTTTATTTTCGTGTCGCCGGCACTCCCCTACCCCAACACAGCGCAAACTCGCGCGCGCGAAGCTGCCATGGTCTTCCGGAAATTTGAAATGGGTCCCGGGCTCCCATGGATGGTAATCGGCGCCGAGCCGAAGGTTCTCATCGAGACGGTTGGGATTCACCAACTTGCCAGGATTCATCTTCCACTGCGGATCCCACGCAGTTTTGAATTCACGAAACGCTTCGATCAACTCGGGCCCAAACATCTTCGGCAACAATTCCGCCCGTGACTGACCGTCGCCATGTTCTCCGGAGAGCGAACCTCCGAATCCAACCACAAGATCCGCGGCCTCCTCCACAAAGGCGCGATAGTTGCGGATTCCTTTTGCGCTCTCCATGTCGAAGTTGATACGCGTATGCAAACACCCATGGCCAAAGTGCCCGTAGAGGGTTCCGATGTAGTGGTGTTTGTCGAGCAAGGTTTGGAACTTGCGCAGGTACTCGCCCATGCGTGCGGGCGGGACGGCGGCATCTTCCCAACCTTCCCAGAGATGCGGTTCACCCGGAACGAAGGCCGTAGCCCCGAGGCTCGATTCGCGTATCTCCCAGATCTTCTGCTGTTGCGCGGGATCTTCGAAGAAACGCATTCCGGGAGCTCCCGCGCGACGCCTCATCGTTGAGATCAGCGCTTCTGCCTTCCGGTTCGCATCGCTGCGATCATCGGCCCCGAACTCCACGAGCAAAAAGCCATTCCCCTCCGGAAGGAGCGCAAGATCGCGTTCTTTGAAGTGCTTCTTCTTCAGCGCGTTGACTAGTTTTCCATCGATGGCTTCCAGCGCGATCGGCCCGAACCCGAGGATTTCGGGCACATCATCAGCGGCTTCAAAAATGTTCGGGTAGCCGAGCACGACAAGAGAGCGCTGCTCCGGATTGTGAATCAGCTGCAGCTTGGCTTCGAGCACGATTACGCAAGTGCCCTCGGTTCCGACGAGAGCGCGCGCCACGTTGAATCCGTTTTCCGGAAGCAGCTCGTCCAGGTTATATCCGGAAACACGGCGCGGAATGCGCGGGTATTTTTCCCGTACAAGCGTTCCGTAGCGATTGCGAATTTCACGGAGCTTCCCATATATCGAGCTACGCCGATCCCCGGCGGCAATAATTGCATCGAGTTCGAGATCGCTGGTTGCGCCAACCGTCATCTCGCAACCGTCATAGGTCAATACCCGGAGTTCATGAATATTCTCGACCGTCTTCCCTGCCATAACGGAATGTGTGCCGCAGGAGTTGTTGCCGATCATGCCTCCCAGCGTGCAGCGGCTGTGCGTCGCCGGATCGGGCCCATAGGTAAGTCCAACCTTGGTCGCGGCGCTGCGCACTTCATCAAGTACGCTGCCCGGCTGCACCCGCGCCCACTGCTCTTCCCGGTTGATCTCCAAAAGGCGGTTCATGTATTTCGAGAAGTCGATCACGACCGCCACATTGCAGGTCTGTCCTGCCAGGCTCGTAGCCGCGCCACGCGGGAGGATCGGCGCGCCAAACTCCCGGCACGCCGCTATGGTCGCGCGGACGTCATCGTCGTTTTCCGGGATCACTACGCCGATCGGGATTTGCCGGTAGTTGGAAGCATCGGTCGCATAGATCGCCCGGGTGCTTGCATCGAAGCGCACTTCGCCACGGACCAGCGATTGCAATCGGTGCGCTAACTTCTCAGCATCAACGTCGGCCGGTTTTGAATTTTCGAGATGAACTTGGATGAGATCGTCGGGTGGCATGAGGTTCCGACAAAAATCATACGCCAATGCAAAAGGCTCGCCGCGCAGGCGAGCCTTTTCACAGACGAGCGAGCGCTAGTGGGTCTGCACGTTGATCTTCAAGCCGCCAACTTTTGCAATCTCGATCCGCGTTTGATCGCCGGCGGGCTCAGCCGTAATCGTGACGGTTCCTTCCTTGTCGCTGCCGACCAGGGTGAACTTGCCGTTATCGTTCGAGGTCATCATTGCATTCGGAAAGCGCGACTTGTAAAAACTCGCGACCTTTTCGACAGAATCGCTGGTCGTCAGCTTAATTGTGGCCGTGGTCATGTTGCCGAATTGCGCGGTGCTGCTCTCGCCGCCCTGCGCACCAGGATAAACGTCCACGCCCATCTGGTGAGCCACCGTGCGCGCGTCCGAGTGTGATGTTGTTGCGCGGCCAAACGGTGTATCCACCGTCGTGTTCCTGCCGTTCTCAGTCGCATACACGCTGCTCCGGATGCGATTCTTGATCTTGTGCGCGGCATAGATCATGCCGGCGGTCGAAAGTATCCCGAGAAAGACGAAAATGCCAAGCACGATCAGGACGATCTTCAACACATTGCTGCCGCCACCTGAGGGCGCGGGTGTTCCGGGAGTGTAGGTTTGCGCCGGCGGCGTATAGGTCTGCGCCGGCGCCGTGCCAACCGCTGCGGTCCCCGCTGGTGTCGTAGAAACTGCTTTTCCGCACTTGGTGCAGAAGTGAGAATTGGAATCCATGGTCGAACCGCAATTCGTGCAAAAAGCCATGACGGACCTCGGAAGTGGGATGAGCCCTGTCCAGCGAAATCGCGAAAGTATACCGCAGAATCCGCGTTGCGGAACCCTGCAAATGACGAAGGGAGCCGCTTGGCTCCCTTTGCTGCACAACTATGAATTTTCTCGCCTAATGGCTCGGATAGCTCATCCACGCCCGCGACAGATAATCGGTCAGCGTCAAGCCCAGCAAAAGGAAGAGGAAGAACAGCGCGCCCAAGATCACGATCTGCGTCATGCGCGTGCTGTACTTCACGTGCATGAAAAACAGGATGACGGTCGTAGCTTTCATGGTGGCGATCACCAGCGCGACCACTGGGTTCCAGGCGTGAAGCTCAACCGATGCGGCGTAGACCGTCAAGGCGGTCATTACCATCAAGAAGAGAAATATCCCAACGTACAGCTTCGGGGAAACGATATGTTCGCCGCTTGCGGAGTGTTCCTCGTGTGCCATCCGATTATCCTGAGTGTTTTTTGCTGATCAAATAGAGCAGCGGGAAAAGGTAGATCCACACAATATCGACGAAGTGCCAGTACAGCCCGACGTTTTCCACCGGCGAAAAGTAGTTCTCGGTGAACTTGCCTTTGTAGGCGGCGATGATGAGCCAGATCAGCAACCCTGCGCCGATGATCATGTGGGTCGCGTGCATACCGGTCATCGCGAAATACAGCGCGAAGTACAACGAGGTGTGGGCAACGTCATGCCAGCCCTTGTCATGGCCTTCTGCATCGAGTCCAGAAAAATACTGCCCGGGGACTTCGTGGTTCTTCCAGTGATCGTGATATTCGACTGCCTTAATGCCCAGGAACGTGGTCCCCAGCACCAACGTCAGGATCAGGAAGATGATGATCAGGTTGCGCTTTCCCGTCTGCGCCGAGTGCACTGCCATCGCCATCGTCAATGACGAGAAAATCAGCACAGCGGTGTTGATGGCGCCGAGCGTGATATCCATGCGCTGGCTGCCATCCACCCAAGCCTGGTAGTACGAGAGCCGGTAGATCAGGTACGCAGCAAACATGCCACCGAAGAACATGATTTCTGTGATCAGGAAAATCCACATGCCGAATGTGGCAGTTTCCCGCTGCTGTCCCATGTCGCGGAAGTGATGTTGCAGCTCATGAGCTACAACGGTTTCGCTATCTAACAACGGGTACCTCCTCCTGGGGCTGGTTCTCGTAATCGTAAGCTTCCCAGGTCACGACTGGGGTCGCCTCGAAGTTGTGTGTCGGTGGCGGAGAAGACGTCATCCACTCAAGGCCCACTGCGTTCCATGGATTGTTTGGCGCGATAGCGCCGTACTTCAGTGACCACAAAAGGTAGAAGAACGGGAACAGGTAGCCCACGGCAAGCACCGACGCGCCAGCCGTCGAAAGCACGTTCAGTACCTGAAACTCCGGCGGATACGCGTGATAGCGGCGTGGCATACCCATGTAGCCCAGCACGAATTGCGGGAAGAACGTGAGGTTAAAGCCTACGAACACCAGCAGCGCGGAGAGCTTCGCCCACGCTTCGGGATACATGCGTCCGGTCATCTTAGGCCACCAGAAGTGGAGTCCTCCGAGATATCCCATCAGCGCGCCACCCACCATGATGTAGTGGAAGTGCGCAATCACGAAGTAGGTATCGTGTACGTGGACATCGACCCCGAGGTTTGCGAGGAACAGACCGGTCAAGCCACCGACGGTGAACAGTCCGATGAAACCGAACGCGTACAGCATCGGGGTCTGAAAGCTGATTGAACCCTTGAACATCGTCGCTGTCCAGTTGAAGACTTTCACTGCGGACGGAATGGCGACGAGATAGCTCAGCAACGAGAACACCAGCGCCGCGTAAACCGAGATGCCGGCGACGAACATGTGGTGCGCCCAGACGAGGAATCCGAGAACCGCGATACCGATGCTGGAAAGCGCGACAAACTCGTATCCGAAGACGCGCTTCCGCGAGAAACAGGTGATGATCTCACTGATCACCGCCATCGACGGCAGGATCATGATGTAAACCGCAGGATGCGAATAGAACCAGAAGAGATGCTGGAAGAGTACCGGATCGCCACCGAGTTGCGGATTGAAGATCCCGATATTAAACGCGCGCTCCAGCGCCGCGAGCACCAGCGTGATAGCGATTACCGGCGTGCCCAGCACCATGATCAGACTGGCAGCGTAGTGTGACCAGATAAACAACGGCAGGCGTCCCCAGGTCATGCCGGGTGCGCGCATACGGTGCACGGTGACGATGATGTTCAGCCCAGTGAAGATCGATGAGAACCCAGCGATGAAGACGCCGATCGCAACTGGAATGACGTTGGTATTCGAATATGTTGTGCTGAAAGGCGTGTAGAAAGTCCAGCCAGTATCCACGCCGCCCACAAACATCGCGACCAGCGCCGTGATACCGCCGATGACATACAAGTACCAGCTCAGCAGGTTGATCTTCGGGAAGGCCAAATCCTTGGCGCCGACCATCAACGGAACGAGGAAATTGCCAAGTGTCGCCGGAATCGACGGGATGAGGAAGAAGAACACCATCACCACGCCGTGCATCGTGAACAGCTTGTTGTACGTGTCCGACTGCACCAGGTCGCCCGCGGGCGTGAGCAGTTCCAGGCGGATCAACATCGCAAAGAATCCGCCGATGGCGAAGAAGACGGTAATCGAGATCAGGTAAAGGATCGCGATCCGTTTGTGGTCACTCGTCAGGAGCCACGACTTAAGGCCGTATCCGGCGTTTAAGTAGTTCTCTTTCTCAACGGTCTGGTTGGTTACGACGGTTGCCATCTTTTACACACCTTGAGCTGCCGAAGGTTATTGCGCTGTCGCGTTGTTCGGCACAACGGGACGATTGGTAACAGGTGCACTATTCGGATTCGGTCCGGCGAGCGACTTTACATACTCCACCAGCGCCATCAACTGCTCTTCGCTTAATTGTCCCTGGAACGTCGGCATAATCGGCTTGAAGCCCGATACGACCTTCGCTCCGGGATTCAATACCGATTCCCGAATGTAATTTTCGTCGGCGATCACGGTGCGGCCGTCATCAAGCAGCACCGGTTTCCCGAATACCCCAGTCAAGTTTGGACCGCGACCCTGGACATCGGAACGATGGCAGGTCGCGCAACCATACTGCTGGAACAACTTCTGCCCGGTACCGGAAAGCGATCCCTCCGCGCCGCCGCCGCTCAGCCATGCCTGGTATTCGCCCTGGTCCATCACAATCACTTGCCCGATCATGTTGGAGTGTTCGGTGCCGCAATACTGCGCGCAGAACAGGTGGTAGGAACCCGTCTTCGTCGGATGAAACCAAGTCACGGTGTATCGTCCCGGAATGACGTCCGCCTTGATCCGGAACGCAGGAACAAAGAAGTCGTGGATCACGTCCTGCGAAGTCATGATCACCTTCACGTCACGACCGACGGGGATGTGCAATTGGTTGATCTCGCGCACGCCTTCGACGTGCTGGAACTTCCACATCCACTGCTTGCCGACCGCATACACTTCCATCGCGTCTTTCGGCGGCCGGCTTTCGATGAAGTAAATACCAGCTCCCCACACGAACATCACCATCGAGATGCCGAGCGGAATCAGAGTCCACGTCAGCTCGAGAGGGATATTGCCCTCAATCTGTTCGGCGTGCGGATGCTTCTCTTTGCGATACCGGATCGCGAAAAACACCACGAGAAACGCAATCAGCGCCGAAAAAGCGATCGTGACGATAACCAGGAAGAAGAAGACCGCGTCCACCTGGGGAGCGAGCTTGGAAGCTTGAGTTGGGAATAATGGTAGGTTGTCCCACATATCGCTCAGGCCTGTCCCTCATGGTGGCCAGCGTGCGACTCACGACGAACCATGAGCACGATAAAGCCCCCTAGCAATAAAATTGTCGCGGCGCCGCCAATACGCAACATGTTTGAAACTACAGCGCCATATTTTCCGGTGTGCGGATCGTAGTGGTAGCAGTACAGCAGGACCGCATCCACCAGGTTTCCGATCTTGTCTTGCGACGCCTCGATGAGACCCAACCGAAGATCCTTCGGGGCATATTCAATTCCGTAGTAGTACTGCGCCAGCTTGCCCTGCGGCGTCACCAGCATGATGCCCGCGGCATGGACGAACTGGTTCATCTTCGGTTCCCAGCGATATTTCCAGCCCACAGTCTGTGCAAGCTTCGCAATGTTGTCGGGCTGGCCGGTCAAGAAATGCCATCCGTCTTCCGCACCTGGGCGGTTGTACTCTTTCAGGTAGCTTGCCTTCTTTGCCTTCGCTACCTCCGGCGTGTCGCGCGGATCAATGCTTACCGTCACGACTTCATACTCATTTCCGGCGGTAAACTTCATCACCTGCATCGCGCTGTTCAAGCCAGAGAGCACTTCGCTGCACAGCATCGGGCACTGGTAGTAAACCAGCGTCAAGATCACCGGACGGCCCTTTTTGAAATACTTGCCGAGCTGAACCGTATTGCCATCCTCGTCCTTGAATTGCAGGTCGAGGGGAATCTGCTGATCAAGATGCTGTTCGATTCCAATGTCTTTCAGGTTCCCTGCGTCGGTTTGCGATGCCGGCCCAGACTCCTGCCCTCGCGTGAAAGCGGACGGCGGCTGCGCGAACGCGAGGCTCGCTGTCAGCAACATCGATCCAACTCCTGCGAGAATTTTGTAGCTCTTCACTCTGGTTTCCGTTCTCCCCACACCTTGTTGCGCGAGACTGCTACTTCCCACCTGCTGCGACGGCGCTGCTCTTTGCAGCCGCTGCTGCCGCCGGCTTCGCTTCTGTTTGTGCTTGCGCTTCGCTGGGCGCTTGCCTTGTCGGTAAACCGCGCTGCACGATCAACTTCATCGCATCGTTGATATTGATATGAATCGTTCCGTCCTTCTGATACGGCTTTGAAGGATAGAGTTCCATATCTTCCTGGTTCTTAAACTTGCTCATATCCGCGGTGTCGTCCGCCTGCAAACGCGGCTCCGGAAACCTCACCGTCGTTTGCGGTCCGGCGTTCTGCAACGGAGGCGCCGCCTGCAACGTTTCGGTGGTGGCCATCGGATTCGGGTTCTCCGAGTAAGGCGTGAACTTCTTCGCGCCCACGAATAGTACCCAGATGACGAGGTGCGCGATTACGCCGGCCGCGCCGACTCCCCCCAGGAAAATGATGATGCCGCGAATACTCAGGTCGGAATGGTCGTACCCGACCTCCGGGTTCATTGCCGGATGCGAGTTGTGCGTATTAGTGTCCATGTTGACTCATGCTCAACAACAACGGCATTTGCGGGTCGTACGCCGGGGTCAGCGGCGCTCTCCGCAGGTTGAAGAAGAAGAACCCAAACCACAATCCACCAATGCCGATGACCGATGCGATCACAACAATCAACACTTGGGCAGTAGCGAACGGCGCCGGTTTATCCATCCCCGGCGTGTTGAAATTCGGAACGATGTACCAGAACAGATCGACCACCCGCATGAAGATCATGAACATCGCCAGCGGCGCGAGCTTGTTGAGGTTCCGCTTCAAATCCTGCGACAACATGATCCCAAACGGTACGAAGAAGTGGAACATGACGATAAAGATCGCAACCGGCGCCCATCCTCCACGAATGCGGTGCAGGTACCAGCCGATTTCTTCCGGCAGGTTTGCCGACCATGTGATCAGGAATTGCGAATACGAGAAGTAGGCCCACAGCAGCGTAAACGCCATCATCAGCTTGCCGATGTCATGCACCTGCGTGCGGGTGACGATCGAGCGGTACGGCTCATGCTTCGAAACCAGCCACAACATGATGATCACGAACGCGAAGGCCGACAGTCCCTGCCCGGCGAGATAAAGCAGACCGTAAATCGTCGACGTCCATCCGGGACTTAACGACATCACCCAGTCCACCGCAGCGAAGGTGATGGTGAAGACGTAAAGCACCAGTCCCGGTGCTGAGATCGCCTGCATGCGCGCGGAAAGCGACGGTGCTGGGCCTTCGTCGTAACGCTTATCCCAGCTGCTCAGGGTGTAGGCCAAGCCGGTCCAGATTACGAAGTACACGACTGCGCGAATGTAGAAGCCCGGCAGGTTTAACCACCACGTCGGCTTGTCGATCCACGGATAAAAATGCGGTGCGGCGACAGCGATCGGAATAAAGAGTATCGCCATCAGCGGGAAACATTTGGCTGCGGCCTCAAGAAAGCGACGCGAAACGAGCCCCCACAGTCCGCCGGTCACATACTGCAGCATCAACAGAGCCAGGCAACCGAGGCTCAACCCGAGCCACAGCATGAAGCCCACGAGGTAGCCGCGCATAAAGTTCTCGTGCCACATCGCGCCGCTTGCGGCAAGCACCACTGCCCCCACTACGCCGACGATCAGCGAGCGCATCTGCCAACTGGCAGCGGCGGCAGGAACGGTGTAGTCGTAATCTCTCACGTGCGTATCGCTCACTTGGTCTCGCCTCCTTGGGTTGGTGTCGGAGGCAGGGTTGCTCCGGAACCCGGCGTGCCGGTGGCCGGAATTAACGACTCCACTCTATCGACCACTTGTGTCCCCGCCGGCAGATCGCTCTGCTGCGCGTTCTGGCTCAACTGCAGCGCGCGAATATAAGCCGAAATCGCCCACCGGTCTGCAACCGGAATCTGGGTTGCGTAATCTGGCATCGCGCCAAAGCCGTTGGTGATGACGTCAAAGAAATGCCCAATCGGCGCCTTACGCAGTCGATCGGTGTGATACGACGGCGGAGGCCGATAGCCGCGCTGCACGATCATCCCGTGCCCATCTCCAAGTTCGGAGTGGCAAGGCGTGCAATAAATGTTATAGCGCTGCTGTCCACGCGCCAGCACGTCCGCGGTCACCGGGAACGGCATAGCTTCGCCTTCCTGATTGCCAATCTTGCCGGTGTAAAAGTACGTGTCATCTTTCAGCTGACCACGTGCGACGGTACCTTCCACGATCGGACGCGCACTGCGCTTATCCGCGTAGAAGTCGCTCATGCGCAGCGGAATGAACTTCGGTTGATCGTGCATGTCCTGGCGGCAGCCAGTGACGAACAACGCCGTCATGCCGAGCACGCTTGCGGTAAGAACGCGAGTGAATCGAATGCCCATGGGTGTCCGGGTGCCTGGAGTATTAATGCGGCACCTCCGTAATGAAATCAGGGTGAAGTCCAGTGAGGAACCGTTCCGATTCGATCCGTTCGAACATCGGATCCGCCGCCTCGATGCACAAGAAGAATTTGTCACGACTGGCACCGGCAAAACGATCGACGTTGAACACCGGGTGATATGGCATCGGCAAACCATTCAGCGCGAGCATGCCGAACACGCCCGCAAGCGACGCGAACAGGATCGTCAATTCGAAGCACGGAACCACAAAAGCAGGCCATGAATTGTACGGACGCCCTGCGACTACCACTGGATAGCTGATCGCCGAGCAGTAGTACTGCAAGGCAAACGCCGAGAGCCCGCCCATAATCCCGCCGATCAGCACGATCAGAGGTACGCGGGTTTTCGGAAATCCGATCACATCCGCGAGTTCTTCAATCGGATACGGCGAGTAAGCATCCATTTGGCGATACCCCGCCTTGTAAGCTGCTTCTGCGGCGTGCATCAGCGATGATGGATTATCAAACTCGGCCATCAATCCGTAGATAGGAGAAGTCGGCGTCTGCTTCATTAGGCCTCCACCTCCACCTTGTGCGGCTCCGACTCAGGGAGCAGCGCCTTGATTTCAAAAATCGTAATCATGGGTAGCACGCGGATGAATAGCACCATCGCGAAGAGGAAGAAGCCGAGAGTTCCGAGATAGGTCGCCCAATCCCAACGTGTCGGCGTGTACATACCCCAGGAGGACGGCAGGAAGTCGCGATGCAAGCTGGTGACGACGATCACGAATCGCTCTAGCCACATTCCGATGAGGATGTCCATCGAGAGGATGAACTGCCAGAAAGTGCTCTTGCGGATTTTCGGAATCCACAGCAACTGCGGGATCAGGATGTTCAGTGCAATCAGCGACCAGTAACCCGGCGCATACGGCCCTCTCCATCGAGTGAAGACAATTGCGCGTTCGTAGATGTTGTTCCCGTAGAACGCCATAAAGATCTCCATGAAGTAGCCGTAGGCCACGATCAGCCCCGTGGCCAGCATGATCTTGGCAGCGTTCTCCAGGTGACGCGAAGTGATCATGTCTTCTACGCCGTAGAAGTGACGGATCGGAATCGCCAGCACAAGCACCATGGCGAAGCCGGAATAAATCGCGCCAGCTACGAAGTAAGGCGGAAAGATCGTCGTATGCCATCCCGGCAACTGTGCAACCGCGAAGTCGAACGACACGACGGTGTGCACCGAGAGCACCAGAGGCGTTGCCAATCCTGCTAGCAATAAGTAAACCGACTGATAACGTTTCCAGTGTCGTGCCGATCCGCGCCAGCCCATCGCAAGCAGTCCATAGATGGTGCGCGCGTAAGGATTTTGCGAACGATCACGCAAGCTAGCGATATCGGGAATCAGTCCGACGAACCAGAACACTGCAGAAACGGTCGCGTAGGTCGATACCGCGAATACGTCCCAAACCAGCGGGCTGCGGAATTGCGGCCACACGCCCATGGAGTTGGGATACGGAAAGAGCCAGTATGCCAACCACGGACGACCAACGTGTAGTAGCGGGAACATACCGGCGCAAGCCACGGCGAACAGCGTCATCGCCTCGGCGAATCGGTTAATCGAGTTACGCCAGGTCTGCTTCAGCAACAGCAGAATCGCGGAAATCAGCGTGCCCGCGTGGCCGATACCGACCCACCACACGAAGTTGATGATCGCGAAGCCCCACGCCACCGGAACGTTGATGCCCCAAATCCCCACGCCCTTCAGAAACAGGTAGGTGACCGCCATCAATAGCACATTGACGAAGACGAAGCCGATGAAAGCCGCGCCCGCCCATCCCAGCCCCAGAGGACGGCGCAGCACGATCGACGTGATCTTGTCCGTGACCGTGCCAAAGGTATGTCCGGGGGCCAGTACGGGTGGTTCGCCCGGCTCGAGGACGTCTTGCAACAATGTTTTCTCGTCTGGTCCTTGATGCATCGCTACTTCTGCTCCGTGGCATGCTCACGCTGATCCATGGCACGCTCGAGTTCAGGATTCGGGTTGCGGACCACCGCCATATAGGTCGTGCGCGGACGGTTGTTCAATTCTTCCAGCAATCCATAGTTGCGCTGCTGCGCGCGAAGTTTTGCGACGCGGCTGTTGGAATCATTTAAATCGCCAAAGATGATGGCGTCTGCGGGGCAAGCCTGCGCGCACGCCGTCGTGAATTCATTGTCGCGAATCTTGCGCTCTTCCCGTTCTGCATTGATGCGAGCGTGCGTAATGCGCTGCACGCAGTAATTGCATTTTTCCATCACGCCGCGGCTGCGCACCGTCACATCCGGATTGCGCAAAGGTTCCAGGCTGGGCGTGGTCCAGTCCGCATAGAGCTTGAAGTTGAAGCGCCGGACTTTGTACGGNNGCCCACGCAACGGTTGTAGACCATGTCGTTCAGTCCTTCCGTGCTGTGCACCGTCGCCCCCACGGGGCAAACCAGTTCGCAAGGCGCGTTCTCGCACTGCTGGCAAGGCACCGGCTGGGTGTAAGTCTTCGGATTATCAACCGTGCCTTCATGATAGTTATCCACTCGCAGCCAGTGCATATGGCGGCCACGCTTCACGAGTTCCTTGCCAACCACTGGGATGTTGTTCTCGGCCACGCAGGCGACCACGCAACTCTTGCACCCAACGCAGGAGTTCAGGTCGATTGCCATGCCCCACTTATATTCGTCTTTTTCGTACTTGTAGGGCGACTGGAACATCGTCAACCCGTCGGTCGGAGCCTCGGTCTTTTCATGCGCGAAGTCGGGGTTGGCGATGAAGTCTTCCAAGGTCGCGACGCGAACGATGTCGCGGCCTTCCATGTTCTGGTGGCCTTGCGTAGTCGCAAACAGGAACTTGTTGCCCGTCTTCTTGAGCTGCGCCCCAGTGGCAATCCATTGCTTATCCGTGCTCCGGATCTGGTACGCGCTGAAGCCAGGCCCAGTCCCTACCCGTCCCGCCCGCGTTCGGCCATAGCCGAGAAACACGGTAATCGAGTTCTTCGGATGCCCGGGCGTCATCCACAATCCACCCGTAACCTTGCGCCCATCGAGCGTGATCTCGACCTCATCTTCGGTGTCGAGATGCATGTCTTTCGCGGTCGTCGGATTGATCAGGATCGCGTTATCCCAGGTGAGCTGCGTGTACGGCTTGGGGGCTTCCTGGAGCCATCCATTGTTGGCGTACTCGCCGTCGTAAATCATCGGATCGCGGCGGAAGATTATTTCCATCGAAGAGGCATCCACCGCTGTGGAAGCCGTGGGATCTGCGGCTTTCGGAGTCGCATTATGCACGGTCGCAGCAGATCCAGCGATCAGCCCATCGTGCACTGCACGACGCCACCAGGCCTCGAAATCCGCTCCACTATGCTGCTTCTGCCACGTCCCACGGATGGACTCATAACCGCTTGTAGAACCCTGACTATTCAGCGCCGACAGCAATTCGTACTGGCTCCGGCCACTGTAAAGCGGGGCAATCAATGGCTGTTGGATCGTGACCGTTCCATCGAACGCCCGCACATCGCCCCACTGCTCGAGATAGTGGGTCGCGTTGATGTGCCAATGCGAAAGCACGCCGGTCTCGTCCAAATGGAGACCATGGTGAATTCGCATTGCAATCTTCTTGTAAGCATCTTCAAACCCGAGGTCAGCCGGTGCATCGTAAACCGGGTTCGCGCCCATCACCACCAGCAAATCGACCTTGCCGGCGTTCATTTCACCGACTAACTCGCGAAGGGCAGCCGCCTGATCGATGGGCTGCGCTTCTACCGGTTCGGTGTAGATAACCGTGTTCCCCACCGCACCCAGCGCTGCATTCATCGCATGCGCGAGCGCATGGACGGCGGGTGGCTGATGCTCGCCAACCACTACCACCGCTGCACTCTTGTGCTTCTGTAGATCGTTGGCGATCATCGAGGCGTAATCGCCCCACTCTGTCGACGCCGTTGCCGGACCACCTACCCCCAAGCCAGCGGCGACCGCATGCCCAAACTGCTCGATGTCAGAAGCCCGCACCGGAATCCGGTGATCGGCCTTAGCGCCAGTATTCGTCGGTGTGCTCTCGGCCGCGTAGAAGCGGACCATTTTCTCTTTGAGGTCGGGCTGACGGCGCGCGGAGAACTGCCGTGCATACTTATGGAATCCCGGAAAGCCACTCGACAGGAAATCTCCATCGAGCGAGAGAATGACGTCGGCTTTCTCAAAGTTGTATTGCGTGTCGACATACTGCCCAAACGCCAGTTTCGCGCCCGTACGCACGTTGTCGCGGCCCGCCGGGTCGTACTGCACCCACTTCGCCTGCGGATAGGTCGTGAGCAGCTGTTTGATCTGCGCTGCCAGGGTTGGCGAGGTCGTCGAGCGGCTGAGCAGCCGCAATCCGGCTCCCTGCACCGCCTTCTGCGCGGCCATCGGATTCGCAATCGCGCCTACGAATGCGCCCCAGGTGCGGATCTCGTTGTCGAGCATCACCGTCTGCGAGCGATCCGGATCGTACATGCCAAGGATCGAGGCCTGGGTGAAAACATCTGTCCCGCCCAGCGTCGCAGGATGCAGCGGGTTCCCTTCGACTTTCGTCGGCCGTCCTTCATGGCTTTCGGCCAGAACCGGCACCGCATATCCACCGACAGTGTTCGCGGTCGCAAAGAACAGCGGCTTCCCGAGTGTGATCTCTTCCGGCTGTCGAACGTAGGGAACGATCGGTTCCAGCGGCTGCTTCGTGCATGCCGTTAACCCGGCGAGCGCCAGCGACGCGCTCATTAACTTCATGAAGTCGCGCCGCGACGTGCCTCCATCTACCCATTCCGAGGCCTGGCGCGGAAATTCACGATGCAGCATCTCCTGGAACTCGTCCGTGTTCGCGAGTTCTTCCAGGCTGCGCCAATACTGCGGTCCGCTTTTCGCGGCCGTCAACCGCTGCTTCACATCGGCGAGTTCCAGCTTCCCCTTCTTGCTGGGGCAAACCGCTTCGCCTTTTTGCTGCTTTCCGTTATCCATGAGCTCGTCGTGTCCTAGCGATGACAGGTGCTGCAACTCGTAATGTCCTTAACGCTGCGCAGGTGGTAACGATTCTTCAGCTCATTGCCGAGCTCAAGCTGAGAAGTGAACGTCTGCACGCTTTTGCCGTCCGTACCCGGCAACTGCACCGGTTTCACGCCGGTCGGCTGCTCGTAACGCATATTGAAGACCTGGTCCCGCGGACGCAGGTACTTCTCCGGAGCGCGGTGGCAATCCAGGCACCACTCCATCTGCAACGACGCCTGGTTGTACATCAGCGGCATGCGATCCACCGGGCCATGGCAAGTCGCGCAACCCACACCTTTGTTCACGTGAATACTGTGATCGAAATAAACGAAGTCGGGAAGATCATTGGCGCGCGTCCACACCAGCGACTTGCCGGAGCGGAAGCTCTCACGCACCGGCTCGAGCATGGGCGCGTTGGTCCAGATCTGCGCGTGGCAGTTCATGCACGTCTTCGTCGGCGGTATACCCGCATACCCAGAAATCTCTACCGACGTGTGGCAATAACGACAGTCGATTCCCAACCCGCTGACATGATGCTGGTGGCTGAACGGCACCGGCTGCATATGCGCGACGCCCGCATACGTCACATATGGGGAGCGCTGCAACTCGAGCGCAGCCCATAGCAATCCGCTCACCAGGACAACGGCAGCCAGAATCGTAATGCGTGAGAGTTCATTCGTGCTTCTATGAAAAATCTGGGCCATTTACGAAGCTTTCCGTTTGCTCCGAATACCTGCGACCACGGCTCGCAGGGCTGAGCTACACACGGGTACCGATCACTGCATGAATACGCCCGCGTGGGGTTGACGATGAAAAACGCAACGAAGAACGAACACAGAGTCTGTGACGTAGGTCACGAGAACTGGTGATTATAACAACAAGAGTGCACCCGCTGAAAAGAGAGAACTCAAATCGTTTTCATCTAAAGATTTTTTGGCAGTGATTGGCGTCGTGACGGTCTGACGAGTTGCTGCTTTGCGATTTAATTTACACGCTTCTGTCGATCAGTGAAAGCCCGTCACTAATCGGTAAGCATCTCACTGAACAATCGCACGCGCTTCTTGACCGCGTTAGACGAAAGAAGCAGAGCTGCGGTTGCACGAAAATCTGCCTCGAGGATTTCCAAAATGAATGCGTCCGATGTTCTGGTCGAAGTGCTGATCGAATGGGGAGTCGATACCATCTTCGGTCTCCCCGGCGATGGCATCAACGGCGTGATTGAAGCCTTGCGCGTACGGCAGGACAAGATCCGTTTCATCCAAGTCCGTCACGAAGAATCGGCGGCCTTCGCTGCCTGCGCATATTCGAAGTACACGGGCAAACTCGGTGTGTGTCTCGCCACTTCGGGCCCCGGCGGCATCCATTTGTTAAATGGTCTGTACGACGCGAAGTTGGATGGCGCCTCCGTGCTGGCGATCACCGGATTGCAGTATCACGACCTCATCGGCACCTTCACCCAACAGGATGTCGCCCTCGATAAGCTTTTTATGGACGTCTGCGTCTTCAACGAGCGCGTCATGGGCCCGACCCACATGGAGAACATGGCCCATCTCGCCTGCCGAACCGCCCTCGCACGTCGCGGCGTCGCGCACCTCACCATTCCGGTCGACTTCCAGGAAGAAGAAGTCAAAAAGCGTGATGCTTCGCCAAGAAATATTCAGCACCACAACTCTGACGTCTACGCGAAGAGCGCGCGCCTGCCCAATCCCGCCGACCTCCACAGGGCCGCAGAGACCCTGAATACAGGCAAAAAGGCCGCGATCCTCGCCGGCCGCGGAGCGTTAGGTGCTGGCGATGAGTTGGAGCGCATCGCCGAACTCCTCGGCGCGCCCATCGTCAAAGCCCTTCTCGGTAAAGCCGTCGTGCCCGACGACAGTCCTTACACGACCAATACCATCGGCCTGCTCGGCACGCTGCCCTCGCAAGAAGCTCTTGAAGATTGCGATACCCTCCTGATTGCCGGCAGCTCGTTTCCCTACATTGAGTTCATGCCGAAGCCAGGCCAAGCGCGCGCCGTACAGATCGACCTCGACCCGCAGCGTATTGGATTGCGCTATCCCGTCGAAGTCGGCCTGGTTGGTGACACCCGCTCCACGCTAAACGAGCTAATCCCGTTGCTCCGCCGACACGAAGACCGTTCCTTCCTCGAAAAAGCGCAAAAAGGTATGAAGGAGTGGAACGAACTTATCGAGCAGCGTTCCACCCGAAAAGACTTTCCAATGAAGCCCCAAGTACCTGCATGGGAGATCGGGAAACGTTTGCGCAACGATGCCATCGTAAGCTGCGACAGCGGCACCATCACCACCTGGTGGGCTCGCGAGATTCTCGTGAAGAAAGGCCAGATGCACAGTGTTTCCGGAACCCTGGCCTCCATGGCCCCGGGGCTTCCCTACGCCATCGCCGCGCAGGTCGCGTATCCCGAACGCCAAGTCGTTGCCTTCGTTGGAGACGGAGGATTCTCCATGCTGATGGCCGACTTCGTGACCGCAGTGAAATACAAACTGCCGATCAAAGTCGTGATTATCAAGAACGACACGCTCGGACAGATCAAATGGGAACAGATGGTCTTCCTCGGGAATCCCGAGTACGTGGTTGACCTACAGCCTATCGACTTCGCAAAATTCGCGGAAGCGTGTGGTGGAACCGGGTTCACCGCCGACAAGGCCGAAACCTGCGGCAGCATTGTCGAACAATTCCTGAACACACCGGGACCTGCAATCCTGCAGGCGGTCGTTGATCCTCTCGAACCTCCGCTTCCGGCCAGGATAAAGCCGGAGCAGGCGCTAAAGTTCGGTGAGTCGCTGTTGCGGGGCGAACCCAATCGCAAGAAGATCGCACTGACGGCGATCAGCGACAAGGTTCGCGAACTGATCTAACTAGTTGGCACTGCGGAAGCCGCCGCGGGCTGCTCGTTTTGTATCGAGCTCTCACGGTCTTCCGCGCTGTAAAGAAGCACATCGCAATCGCGCCCCTTTTCGCAACTCAGCAGCAGCCGCCGGAAGACTCGGTACTCACCATTGGGCAGCGTCATCGGGTAGCTCAGCGCCGTGAGCGCCTTAGCCGCCGGCTTTAAGGCCTCATCGCCGGTCTTCCATTGCGCGTCGCTGGCTTGTTTGGAAGCCGTGAAGGTCAGTACGAACTCGGCTCTGCCCGTCCATCCGCCATTTGCGATCTTAAGATTTCGTTGGGCGAGCATGGCCGCACGGGCTTCCTTGATTCGCGAATCGATGTCCGTATCCTTCTTCAAACCCGCCAGTGTTGCGAGTTTGTCGCGATAACGTCCTGCCGGCCGATCGCCCGCCAGGGCCATCGCGTAGTAGTCGGCAGCACTCTTCTTGTCGTTCTTCTTCTCTGCGAAGATCGCGAGGTGCTCGGCAATCTCCGAATGTTGGTCTTGATCCCAAGCCGCGATGATGAAGCTTTCCGCTTCCTTCTGTTTTCCCTCTTTGTAGTACACCCATCCGAGCGTGTCCCACGCAGCAGCCAGGCTTGATGTCATCAGCGGCCCCACTTTTACTACCTGCTCGGCGGGCAGATTCCGCAAGTACGACTGCGTGGTGTTGACCGAACTCTGCGCATATTGCTCCGCGCGATCGAGCTTCACATTCTTGTCCGCGAGAGCGTACGCGATGTCGTTCCACGTCATCGGATTATTGCTGTCAATCTTCAATGCCGCATCAAACGCGGCGATCGCCTTTTCCGTCTCCCCCGTATTGAGGTACGCGTTTCCCAGCAGGTAGTGCGCTACCGTCGACTGCGGGGTAATCGACACCGCCCGTTCTAACTCGGGTACCGCTGATTTATAGTCTTCCCGAACGATATAAACCTGGCCAATCGCGACGTGCGCATTCTTGTCCAGCGGATTGATTTCGATCTGCGCCTGGTAGGCCTTCAGCGCCTCGTCATATCTATGCTGGAGGCTGTAAACCTGTCCTAATCCGTTGTTCGCCAGGTCATCGTACGGATTAACCTTCAACTGGTGCTGGTAGCTCTCCAGCGCCTTATCGAAATCGCCTGCATTCAAGTACGTTTCCGCCAGCGCGTCCCATCCATACTTATGTTCCGGTTCCAGCGCCAGTCCACGCTGTAGAAGCTCGATAGCATTGCTGTAGTTCTCCGCCCGTACCGCCGCCTGCGCCGCATCGAACAAATCATCGGCCTTCGCATCCTTGGCAGCGCCCGCGACACTAGTGTCCGTGCGCGTGAGCGTGAGTGCCTGCGCGTGGTCGGCCGTCACCGCGATGCGATAAGCGCGATAGTCTCCGAAGCGCTTCACCGGGACTTCGCGTTGCAGGATCTTCAAGCGCCGGTCGGCGATGAACGTATTCTGATCCTGCTTATAGGAAGCTGAATAATCGCTGTAGTCGCGCTTCACTACCTCGGACGCCGGCAGCTGCAACGTGTAGGCTGCGGGCAAGGTGATCTTCATGCTCACGTGATATTCCCCGGGAGATCCGCCCAGCGGCATCGGTTCCGTGTCCGGGCCCGGATCGGAAGGCTCCTCGGAAAGATTCATCGAGCCGTAAGGGATGAGGAGCGTGCCCGTCTTGTCCTTCCACTCAATCGCGTTCAGCTGTTTAACATTGCATTCGATGGTGAACGGCTTGATGGTGTCCGCCGGATCGGAGACCTTGATCTCGCTCACTTCTCCCGGCACGCCGACCACCCGCACCACGTTTTCCATGAGCTTTTTGTAGTTCGATTCGCCGTAGTTGCGGAAGAAGCTGCGTAGCTGGAGTTCGCTATCCCCGCGTGAAACGATCTGCAGATGTAGTTCGGCAGCGCCCAGTTCGCCAATCTTTCCCGTGATCTCTGTCGCTTCGATACTGGTGAACGGCGGATCAGGCGGAGTTTCCACCACCCGCGGTGTCCCTTCCACCGGAACCATCAACGCCTTCTTTTTTCGGATCGTCCACGTCAGCAGCCGGAAAGGCGCGACCTCGGTCGTGCTGTCCATCCAGTACTCCTGCTTGCCGACCGTCACTTCCGTAATCACGTGGTTGAACGCCGCCGGAATTGGCATATCGTCCTGCAACTTCACGAAGGTATGGATCAGCACGTTCGCAGGGTGATATCCAGACGCGATCAGCAACGCTGACAGCAGTGTGCTCTTATCTTTGCAATCGCCGTACTTGTTCTGCAGGATCTCCGCCGCCGGATGCGGCTGGAATCGACCCACGCCGAACGAGAGGCTCACGTAGCGATAGCCGGTTGCCACATAGCGATACAGCGCGGCGATCTTGTCCTCGTCGGAAGTCAACCCCTTCGTAAGCTCCGCGGCCTTCGCCTTGATCTCAGGAGTGACTGTTACGCGGTCTTTCTGCAGTTGCTGATACCACAAGCCAATTTGTTCCCAACTGCTGAACGTAGTCAGCTGCACGTCAGCGAACTCGGGTGCCTTCTTGCCCTGCTTCTTTTCGCGCTTCTGCTTCTCTTCTTCGTCTTCGACCTTCAGATTCTTACGCTGCCAGGAGTAGATGACGCGGTCTCCGTCCTTGCGCGTCGCGGTTGGCTCGTCGCTCGGGATGGTTTTCAGCTTCGCATTGCTCGAAGCGGGAACGTTGTACTCAATTTCCTCATCCAGCACGATGTAGTTCTTGATAAACGAGTGCTCGCTCCAAAACTGGTTAGGCGTGGCAGGCTTTACGATCTTGCGGACCCGCTGATACTCAAGCACATCCCCAACCTGCAGCGCCGATACCGTCATATGCTTCTCGCGATAGTCGGTGTACACTGGCGCCTCTCGTTCCACCGCGCTTGTCATATCGCGAATCGAATCCAGTGGCGTTTCGACCACCTTGCCATCCGGTTTTCGAACTCGCGCGTAGACGACCTGTAATTCATCGCTCTCTGAGCTATACCCAAAGACAAGTTGCCCCCAACCTTTCAGCGCTGCATCGCTCTGGATGCGCACTCGGATCGTCGTCTCCTCGCGGCCGGTGCCGTCCGCCTCATAGCGTGATTTTTCCTGGTAGAGCTCGTAAACCCACGCCTGCTTGGTGTAGTCCTCGTCAGTAGTTTTGCTGGGAGTTACTGCCGGTGGAGTGACGTTCGGGCCGGGAGGTAGCTGCGCCGGGGCAGCCGCCTTTTGGTCCTGCGCTCCAGCAACACCAAACAAAAGGACGCACGCCAACCCAGCCTGCGCGAAAGCTTTGAACGGAAAAATACGCATGATGGCCGATTGTGAACGGAAGCAGCGCGCCGAAGCAACAGAAAACGCCGCGGATGACCGCGGCGTGCACGTTCGTAACATCACAGCGCCAGTTCTGCGTGCATGGTGTTGTCTTCCACGCTGGACTGAAGTTTGAAGCCAAGCCGCTTGCAGATACCGCGCATCTCGTGGTTTTCCGACAGCATATTCGAACTCACCACCGCGATCTTCTCGTCGCGTGCCACCTGTAGCATGCGCCGATAAAGTTCACTGCCGAGCCCGAGGTGTTGTGCCCCGTCGCTTACAAGCGCTGCGAGTTCCGCTTCATTGCGACCATGTAGTTTGCTTAGTCGTCCCACCGCAAGAATTTCTGTTTGTCCATCCGCCTTCTTGCGTTCCACCACCAGCGGCATTTCGCGGTCGTAATCCGTGAAGCAGATTCGCGTCAGTCTCTCGTGCGCCGTGCGTTGCGAAAGCTTCAGCGGTTGGAAGTAGCGTAAGTACACCGTGCGTTCCGAAAGCGCATGATGGAACTGGATCATCTGCGGCTCGTCTTCCGGACGAATCGGACGGATCAGCACCTCTTCGCCATTCTTCATCGTCCAAGGTGCAACATATTTTGCCGGATACGCACGGATCGCCGTCTTCGGCAGGTCAGCTTCTTTCACTTCAGGTCCGTGCACCACCACGCGTGCATCCAGCGCCAACAACCGATCCGGCGAAGCCAGCAGCGGATTGATGTCGATTTCCTTAATCCACTTCTGTTCCGCCACCAGCTGACTGAAGCGCACCATCAATTCTTCCAGTGCCGCCATGTCCACCGATTTACGTCCACGTACGCCTTTTAGCGCGGTGTAGATTTTCGTTTGCTCCATCATGCGACGCGCCAACGTAGTGTTCAGCGGTGGCAGCGCCAACGAACGATCTTTGAACACTTCGACTAGCTGACCGCCCGTTCCAAACAACAGCACCGGACCAAACTGCGGATCGAGGCTGCTCCCAATGATGACCTCGTATCCGTCGAGCTTCGCCATCGGCTGTACGGTCACTCCATTGAAATGTTCCGCGCCCTTTTTCTCTGTAACCGCCTGCTTGATTTCGGCGTAGGCCTTCCGCACTGCATCGGCGTCTCGCAGGTTTAGCACCACGCCGCCAACATCAGTTTTGTGCGTGATCGTCAGCGAGTAGAGCTTGAGCACCACCGGATAGCCCATCTGTTCCGCGTGCTGCACCGCCTCGTTCTCGTTGATTGCGATCTCCGTTGGAACCGTCGGAATCCCGTAGGCTTCCAGCAGTTTCTTCGACTCGTACTCGGTCAGGATCGTTCGCCCCGTTTGGCGAACATCTTGAATCAATTTCTGTGCCCGGCCCCGATCTACTTCAGTCTCGCTATCCCCGAGTACCGGCGTTTCATAGATGCCCTTCAGGTTGTACGAGTACTGCCACATGTAATTGAATGCCCGGCACGCGGAATCCGGATACGCAAAGCTCGGGATACGCGCCTGGTTCAGAATCTTCTCGCCGGCCGCTACCTCCACGCCGCCCATCCAACTCGCAAGCACCGGCTTTCCCAGCGACTGACCGTAAGGCTTCAGCTTCTCTGCAATCTGAGTCGGATTGGTCATGCCTTGCGGCGTAAGCACGATCAACATGCCGTCGATGCTCGGATCTTTCGCGGCAATCTCCAACGACTTCGCGTAACGCTCGGGCTCCGCGTCTCCCAATATGTCGACCGGGTTGTTATGGCTCCAGTGCGGCGGCAGCAATTCGTCGAACGCCTTCATGGTGTCTTCCGAAAGCTCCGCCAACGCTCCCCCGCCTTGGATCAGCGCATCCGTCGCCAACACGCCCGGACCGCCGGCGTTGGTCAAAATGCAAAGCCTGTTCCCTTGTGGACGCGGCTGCTTCGCCAATACTTCCGTCATATAAAAGACGTCGGCAATGCTGTTCACCCGCAACACGCCCACGCGGCGGAATGCCGCATCGAGCACCTCATCGCTGCCGGTCAGCGAACCGGTATGCGACGCCGCAGCCTTGGCCGCCGCCGCTGTGCGTCCTGCTTTGATTACGATGATCGGCTTGGTAAGTGAAACTTCGCGCGCCGCCGACAAAAACGACCGCGCGTTTCCGATCGACTCCATATAAATGACGATCGCATTCGTACGCGGATCATTGCCGAGATAGCTGATCAGGTCGCCCCAATCCACATCCAGCATCGACCCGATCGAAACGAACGAACTGAACCCGACCATTTCTTTCAGGCTCCAGTCCAGCACCGCCGTACACAGCGCGCCGCTCTGGCTGATAAACGCCACGTTCCCCGGCCGCGCGATGGTATTCGCAAAGGTCGCGTTCAAGCCGTGGATCGGGTTCATCACTCCGAGACAGTTCGGCCCGATGATCCGCATCTTGCCCTGAATAATGCATGAAATCTCATGTTCCAGCTGCTTGCCGTGTTCCCCATGCTCTTTGAAGCCGGCCGAAATCACGATGCCCGCCGGCACTCCGGCATCCACCGCCTCTTGAATCAGCCCCGGCACCATGTCCGCCGGCGTGGTGACCACCACCAGGTCGGGACGCTCCGGCAATTCCGCGATCGATTTATAAGCCCGCACTCCCAAGATGTTTGACCGCTTCGGATTCACCGGGTACAGAGTTCCACCGAATGGGCTACTCAGCAGGTTCCACATTACCGAACGCCCTACACTGCCCTGCCGCTCCGACGCGCCAATCACGGCGACAGATTGTGGCTGGAAGATCGCATCCAGCGGATGCCCAACCGACCGCAGTACGTCGTGGGAGGGATCGGCCTTACCAACATTAGAACTGCTTTTACTGAACGTACTCATAGGATTGCCTCAACACTTAGGTGTGAAAGACTAGTCTAATTTCGAGCGTTTCCAGTGTCGCCGGACCCAGTCACTTTCGCCTGTGACTCACATCACAAGCCCACGGCAAACCTGCGAGGCTTCAGCCATGTTCTAATGATGAACTCATTATGAAACTCGCGCGCCTCTTTCTTGCCTTTCTTTGCCTTGCGCTGACCTGTACCGCAATCGCCGCGGACAATCATGCTTCCCTGACCCTCGATCCCGGCCCACTGCCATTTAAGTTCGTCGCGTACGGCGACATGCGCATGACCGATGTCAAGAATCATCACGACAGCGATCCCGAACGCCGCAAAATGATCATTGGAGCGATCGCGCAACAGCAACCGAAGTTCGTCCTGATCAGCGGCGACCTTGTGCTCAACGGCTCGAACCCCAACGATTGGGAAGAGTACGACAAGGAAATGAAGCCCATCACCGACGCCGGAGCCACCGTCTTTCCGGCGCTCGGCAACCATGACGTACACGGGGATCGGAATACCGCCCTTTCCAACTACTTCCAGCGCTTCTCGCAGCTGAAAGAGAATCGCTATTACAGCGTGAAGGCCGGCAACGTTCTCGTTGTCACGATTGATAGCGAAGAGGATGCGCCCAATTCTCCGCAGCGCCGTTGGCTTAACGATGTCCTCAAGAAGCAGATATCGAGCGACATCGAATTCGTCGTCTTCTGCCTGCACCACCCTCCCTACACCAACTTCACCATGACCATGGTTGGCCACGAAGCGCGCCAGGAAGAGAAGGATCTCGCCGCTTACCTTGAGAACAGGCAGAAAGGTTCACACGCCAAGTTCATGGTCATCGGCGGCCATAATCACAATTACGAGCGCTATGAGCACGATGGCGTGATGTACATCGTGACCGGTGGTGGTGGTGCCACGCCCTATATGCCGCACCGCAATGCCAACGATTTCTTCCAGGGCACCGGTCCTACCTATCACTACTGTCTCGTTACCATGGAACCCGGCAAGCTGAATTTCGAGATGTACAAATTGACCGAGACCGTCGGCAAGTTCGGTTGGGAAAAAGCCGACAACTTCGCCCTGACGGTGCGATAGCTTATGAGGTTCACGGCGCTTTCCTTTCTGCTGGCAATTGCGATGAGTTTCGTCGCGATGGCACAGGATGGCCAGGAACCGGCGTTCCGCTCTGAATCTAACGTTGTGATTGTCCCGACTCTTGTCCGTGATCGAGATCGCAACACCGTCTATGGACTCACCGCACAAGATTTCATCATTGAAGACGACGGCGTACCTCAGAAGGTGCACCTTGACGAATCCGCGACCACGAAGCCCTCTTCGATCGTCGTCGTCTTGCAACTCGGCCGCAGGGCAGACTATGAGTTGCCGCGGATCCAGGGACTCAGTTCGATGCTCACGCCACTGCTCGACGGACAACATGCCATCGTTGCGCTGGTCACGTTTGACAGTCGCGTGCAGCAGATTCAGGGGTTCAGCACGGACTCATCCGCCATCGCAAGAAAGCTAAGTGCGGTGGAGGCGGGCGACGGCGGCGCCGCTATCGTCGATGCCGTCGATTATGGCGTGAAGCTCTTGCAGACTACGCCCAATGATCGCCAGCGCGTGCTGCTGCTCGTCAGCGAAACTCGCGATCATGGCAGCAAGAAGCGATCTACAGATATCCTGCGGGAACTCGGCAATAGCAACATTGTTGTCTATGCACTGACCTTTTCCCCATCGAAATCCAATGTCCTCGACACCATGCGCGGTACGAACAATCCTGACTTCCACCCCGAGCAGACTGAGACGCACGAAGGTCCAGACCTGCTCGCACCCCTGATCCTGACTGCTCAAGCTATGCGCAAGAACGCCGCGAAGGTGATCACCTCGATGACGGGTGGCGAATATGCCCAGTTCGCTACCGGCAAGACCTTCGATCGCGATATGACGGAATTCTCCAACCATCTCTATGCGCGCTACCTCCTCAGCTTCGCCGCGAGCAAGCCGCACCCAGGGTTGCATCATCTCGTCGTGCGCCTCGCCGCACCTGGAAAATCGAGTGTGCTTGCCCGCGAGAGTTACTGGGCCGCTGCTCCCGATTCCGCAGCGCCAGCGCAGCAATTTCCACAGCCAAACTGAACCCTCCGCTCTTCCAGCTCTGGTCACCAAACTCCCCACGGTCGCTCCGCATCCCATCACTATCCGCATAAAAAGGCGAGGTAAAATGGAAAATCGAAATTCACCCAAGCACAGCCGCAACGGCTACCGCTCGCGATTCACGCAGCTTGAGCCCTGGGCGTCTTACCTCAGTGGTGGGGCTCTGACCGGCTTCGGCATCAGCCGAAAGTCATGGAGTGGTGCCGCCATGGCAGCCGCTGGAGGTCTGCTCATTTATCGAGCTGCCACCTACAACCAGCAATCCCACAACATTCACGTGCAGAAGAGTGTCACCCTCATGAAGCCGGTCGCCGAGGTCTATTCTTTCTGGCGGAACTTCGAGAACTTGCCGCAAATCATGACGCATCTGGATAGCGTGAAAGTGCTCGACCAGCGTTACTCGCACTGGATCGCCCGCGGTCCCGTCAATTCTCGTATCGAATGGGACGCAGAGATCATCGACGAACGCGAGAACGAATTCCTCGTTTGGCGTTCTTGCGCCGGAGCTGACGTTGAAAACCGAGGCTCCGTACAGTTCACCTCCGCTCTTAACGGCGAAGCCACGGAGCTTAGCATCGCCATCGATTACGCGCCGCCGGCCGGCCGCATAGGCGCGGCATTCGCCAAGCTGTTTGGAGAGGAACCCGAGCAGCAGGTCCGCGAAGACCTTCGTCACTTCAAGGCCCTCATGGAAACCGGCGAAATCCCCACCATCGAGGGGCAACCTTCCGGCCGTCGCTCCGCCTTCGTGCGCTTGATGCAGAAGGCATATGCCGAGCCCAGGAAACAGCCGGAAAATGTTCACGTCCAGAAACCCGCCGAGGAATTGGCATAGCCCGCTCAGGAGAGCTCGAATGAAAGCAGTTTGTTGGTTTGGCAAACACGATATGCGGGTGGAAAATGTGCCCGATCCGGAAATTCTTAATCCGCGCGACTGCATCGTGCGCGTCACCCGCACCGCGATCTGCGGCTCCGACCTGCATCTCTATAACGGCTTCATCCCCACGATGGAACAGGGCGACATCGTCGGCCATGAATTCATGGGTGAAGTCGTAGAAGTAGGTCGCGAAGTCAAGAAGCTAAAGAAGGGTGACCGCGTGGTGGTGCCGTTTACCATCGCTTGCGGCAGTTGTTTCTTCTGCAAGAAGCAGCTCTGGTCGGCCTGCGACAATACGAATCCAAACGCACAGATCATGGAGGGTTTCTACGGCCAGAGTGGCTCCGGCCTATTCGGCTACTCGCACATGATGGGCGGCTACGCCGGTGGACAAGCGCAGTTCGTGCGGGTTCCCTTCGCAGACGTAGGCCCCATCAAGGTCCCCGAAGGCATCGACGACGAGAAAGTTCTATTCCTCTCCGACGTCTTCCCCACCGGATACATGGCCGCGGAGAACTGCGACATCCAGCCCGGCTCGACGGTCGCGGTCTGGGGATGCGGCCCCGTCGGACTCTTCGCCATCCGCAGCGCCTTCATGCTCGGCGCTGAGCAAGTCATCGCCATCGACCGCTTCCCTGAGCGTCTGCACCTGGCACAGGAGAGTGGCGCTGAGGTCCTGAACTACAGCGAGGTTCCCGACCTTATCGACGTGCTAAAGGAACTCACAGGAGGTCGCGGCCCTGATGCTTGTATCGATGCGGTCGGCATGGAAGCCCATGGTGTTTCCATCGATGCCATCTCCGACGAGATCAAGCAACGCCTGATGTTGGAGACCGATCGTCCCATGGTCTTACGCCAATGCATCCAAGCCTGCCGCAAGGGTGGCGTGGTATCTATCCCCGGCGTCTACGGTGGTTTCATCGACAAAGTCCCGTTCGGCGCAGCTTTCGGCAAGGGACTCACCATGAAGATGGGCCAGACCCATATGCACAAGTATCTTCAGCCTCTGCTCGATCACGTGCAAAAGGGCGACATTGACCCCAGTTTCATCATCTCGCATCGCATCACCCTCAATCAGGTACCCGATATGTATGACACCTGGCTCAAGAAGCAGGATCACGTCACCAAGATTGTGATCGACCCCTGGGCCGACCGAATTGCGGCCTAAGTAAACTGAATACCCCGTCCTAATCGTGTGCGCTCGACACATTAGGGCGGGTTTCTTGTTTTGGAAGCACCGTCTCTCCATTGCGATCGATAGAAGTTTTCTTCCACTCTAGCGGGCCTCTTGGGGCCATCCCGCAAAATGCTACAATGTACCTTCTTCCCAGACGTCCAAACCCTCAAGGGAACAAGGTTTTTCGCTTGACTCAAGCAGACATGGAAACGAAGCCAGTAACCTACGCCGACGCGGGCGTAGACATCGAAAAGGCCAACCGCACCAAGCAGCGCATCAAGTATCTCGCGCACAAGACCTTCACCAAGAGTGTCCTCAGCGAGATCGGTGGCTTTGGCGGTCTCTTTCAGATCGATAAAAAGAAGTACCTCGATCCCGTGCTCGTTTCCAGCGTGGATGGCGTGGGCACCAAGTTAAAGGTTGCGTTCGAAATGAATCTTCACCACACCATTGGTGGCGACCTCGTCAATCACTGCGTGAACGACATTGCCGTGCAAGGCGCAGCCCCCATGTTTTTCATGGACTACCTCGCCACCGGCAAGCTTGAACCGGAGATCGCCGAAAAAGTCGTCACCGGCCTGGCCGAAGCCTGCAAGCACAATGGTTGCGCACTCATCGGCGGCGAGACCGCTGAAATGCCCGGTTTCTATCCCGACGGCGAATACGATCTCGCAGGCTTTATCGTCGGCGTCGTCGAGCGTGACAAGATCATCGTCGGCAAAGACGTCGTTCCAGGCGACGTGCTCATCGGGCTACCATCGAACGGCCTGCACACCAACGGCTATTCCCTCGCCCGTAAGCTCCTCTTTTCCATCGCCGGATACTCACCCGAGACTTACGTCAACGCCATCAAGGGCAAGGTCGGCAATGAATTGATGAAGACGCACAAGAGCTACTGGCCGGCGATACGTCGCCTGGTTGAAGCCGAGTGTGTGAGCGCGATGGCACACATCACTGGCGGCGGCATCACCGAGAATCTTCCCCGCGTGCTTCCGAAAGGGATGGGCGCAGTCGTCGAACTCGGATCCTGGCCAGTGTTGCCGATCTTTTCCCATATGCAACAGCTCGGAAACATCTCACAGGATGAGATGCTTCGCACTTTCAACATGGGAATCGGCATGGTATTGGTCATTCCCGCAAAAAAGTTCAAGAAGGTGCAAACGGTTCTCGAACGCGCCGGCGAAAAAGGCTATACCATCGGCCGCATCGTCAAAGGCGAGCGCCGCGTCTCGTACTCGTAATCGGATTCATTTCGTATTGAAGGCGCGCATCGATTGCGCGCCTTTGGCTTTTAGCGTAGACCGCCACACGTCAGCCAGCCATTTACAATGATCCCGTGAAGAACCTCGGCATCCTGCTCTCTGGACGCGGCTCCAACTTCGAAGCCATTGCCGACAACGTCGCCGCCGGAAAGATTCCTGCCCGCATCTCCGTTGTCGTTTCCAATCGAATTGATGCCGGCGGCCTTGAATCCGCCAAACGTCGTGGTCTGAATGCTATAGTACTGCCCTCGAAGGGCATTCCCCGTGAGCAGCACGATCAGCAGGTCGTCGCCGCGCTGCGCGAGAATCAGGTGGACCTCGTCTGTCTCGCAGGATACATGCGACTGCTCTCTCCCTGGTTCGTGCAGCAATTCCCGCGCCGCATCCTCAACATACATCCTTCTCTGCTGCCGAGTTTTCCAGGTCTGGAAGCTGCCAGGCAGGCATTCGATTACGGCGTAAAGTTCAGCGGATGTACCGTCCACTTTGTCGACGAACACCTCGACCACGGGGACATCCTGGTACAGAAAGTTGTTCCTGTGCTCGACAGCGATGACGATCACACCCTCGCCGCGCGCATTCTGGCGCAGGAGCACATCGCTTACAGCGAAGCGATCCGTCTCGTCCTGTCAGAGAATTTTCAAG
>PLWX01000305.1 GCA_003151155.1 Acidobacteriaceae bacterium | reverse complement strand
ACTCTAGCGGAGGGATTTGATCCAAGGGCGGACGCAATACTTGGGAAAGCAGTCATCATTTCTTGAGAGTTCGCCCATGCCGGCACGTCCGATAATTCGCACGCGATTGCTCCAGCACTACAGCTAATTGACGATGTCAGCAAAGACTCTCCTCCACCCGGCGCGGGACGCCAGGGGCTCCGCTGTGCTTCGTGGGTGAGATCGCGCTCGCGCCGAAAGTTAGCCGAGTTTCCAGCCCGTAATCCAGCCCGTAGCCGGGCCGTCTTATACGTATTTAGAAGAACTTGGCGGTACGTGCAGGTAGGCGCAACTTGCTCAAAGTACGGGTACCCGAACGGTTGACACGGTAGAGGTCAGGAGTTCGAGTCTCCTCGTGCCTACCATATTTTTCAACGGTTTAGGGTCTGAACGGGTAGGCGTCAAAAAATGACGTCTCAAAAAAGTCTCACAACTCTTCCAACCCGCTGTTTTCAGCGGGTTTTTCTTGGCTGCAGGCTCCCCTTGCTGGCACGAGCAAGCCGCGTATAATCCTACGACCCAGACAACGGCTTAGGTGATGTTTTGCAAAGTGCCGCAGTCACTTTACGTGCTGAGCAATTTCCTTCACCACATGATGAACAGCCCCCCCACCGTCCCCTAACAGAAGGAAGCTCGTATGTGCCAGATTGACAGCCGAACCGGCGTGGGCCACGACGTCCCATAACTTTTTTCGCCAACCTTTTGGCTCCGGCTTCTCACCTTGCTCGGGTTGAATTTCGGGATGTAGTAAACCTTGCCCCACGATCTCAGCGACTGCTTCTTCAATGCCCCGGATCCCCCGATATTTGTAGCCGATAATTGCGTCCTGCAATTTCCGCACACCGTCAAGCAGAAAAATCTTTAGTTCGAAGGAAATCTCTGCATTAGTAATCATTTCCAAAAGCTCCGAGACTTCGATGAAAAGGTTGTCTAGATCTTCTTTTGAGATCAGAGTTTCTGCACCCTTTTGCTCAAGCCGCATCGAAACGAACTGTAAAGCCGTGAGGTCCTCGCTTCGGAAACGACCCGCGAACTCCAGCCACTGCATTTGAAGACTGGGTTGCGCTAGTGCTTGCCTTATACGCCCGGCTGCCTCAGTAAACGCTTCGTGGTACCCGTGATCTACAGTCTTGATTTCCCGTTCAACTTCCTGAAGGAGCAGGTCAAGGCTGATCATTTCCGACATGTATCCAAGAAAATCTTCATTAGGGACACCAAAGACATTCAAAAGCATGGCACCAACTCGGCCCGTTCCGCCACCGTATTTTCTTATGGCGTCCAATTGCATCCAAAGACGGCCTGCAGGATTGTTCGGCTTGACCTCTCTCCCCATACGTCGCTCCTTATCCCCCTAATTTTACCCTTGGCGAACCCCGCTGTCGTGTGTTCTGGTCCTGACCTCAAAGGAGGTAAGCCCAATGGCTACCAAAACCGAACGACGTGCAGTGCCGTATGAACGGATTCACCGGACGATTGAGAACGGTAAGGATGCCGCACAGATTGCCCGGGCGATTGGCCGTTATGACGAAAAGAAAGCCGATCCCACGAAGCGAGTTCGTGCTCTGCTTTGGATGATGAGGCACAACGGGTATCGCAACCGCAAAGGTGAGACCGTGAAGTTGAAGGTTCGGAGGGCGAAAAATGATATCGGGAAGGCAAAAGTTGCTGTTGCTAGGGAAGGGGAAACGAAATGAAAAGGGTTCTTGGCTCGTTCTGTTGTTCGTGATTGTTGGGTTCGCACAATCGTTCTCAGCATCGTGCCCATATGACGGTGAGATCGCAAGCATGACTCATACGGAAGGGTTCGGCCAGCAACGGGTGTGTTGGTAGGCCCACGTGGTTCGCTCAGTCTCTCCGTACCACAGAATCCTTTGCAGCAGGGCGATCGAGCGCCCGCTGCCGTCCTCGAGATACCACCGGGCGGGACTCTCACTTTTGAGCGCTGGGCGAGCTATCAGCGCAGACGTAGCGTCAAGGCCGGCGCCGTTTGTAATTGGTCCCCACCATTCGGGATGGCCGATTGGTACCCACTTTGCCAGATTGCCACGAAGAGCCACCAGGCCGAACGCCGGCGTCATGAACTACAAGAAGCGCGGGAGCGCTGCTGGAACCGCAGTCATAGATGGTGGAATAAACACGAGCATCGCTGGCATACGGAACGCGATTGGGATGACCACGATCACGACCGCGACCAGCACTGAGTCTTCTTCGTGAACCGCCATGCCGATTACTGGCCGTGGATTTTCTGGATTTTCCCGGCCAGTTCGAAGTCGTTCTTCGTCAGGCCGCCGGCACTATGCGTTGATAAATCTACAGTGACCTTGTTATACGCGTTGGACCAGTCCGGGTGATGATCCATTCTGTCGGCCGCGAGAGCGACCCGCTTCATGAACCCGAATGCCTGCTTGAAATCCTTGAATTCGAACATGCGGTGCAGATTTCCCTTCACCACGCTCCAGCCATCGAGCTTGCACAGCCCCGCTGCAATTCCCTGTTTTGATAACTTTCCACTGCTCATCGGCCCTCCAGTGCCTTCCGGCACCTTCAGTTTAATCGATTCTCGCATCCCATAAAGCATCTGAGCTGCTAAGACATTTATGAGCTGGCCGGTGCCGTTCTGTCGGCAGTTCGGAGGGAGAGCGCCACGCGCCGACCGCGCATGCGGCCGATATCGGCGCTTACCATCGATACGTCCCGGCTCGTCGGCTAGCGTTTACTAATCTTGTCCGTTCCGGTCGGATGACGGGCAAGCCGGAAACTGACCCTTGCGCAAAGTTTGTCAACCATTGACAAGCTGGGCGAGGTCACCTTTCCCGGTGGCCACTCCAGTTTGTTTTGCAACTTCGATGAACGGGTGCGAGTGGTTGTCTTCGTTATCTGCTCTGGACATCTCTCGACTTTTGGTCGAATTCCAACATGCCGCGCACCGCACGTTTTAGCGAATCTGGGGTCGGGTGTACATAACGTTGGCTCATAGCGGGGCTCGCATGGCCGAGTGCAGCTTAGATCGTGAATACATCTGCACCCGTCATCCCGAGCCTGGTGCCAAACGTGTGCCGACAGGAATGCAGGACGCAATCCCACGGCCAGGTCGATGCTGGCCTTCATTCCTCGCCCGCGATGTGAATCGTTTATCCGTATATCTGCGGAGGGAGAATCGCGGGAGACCGAACACCGATTTGGCTGATGAGATCGACCGCTTGCTTTCAATTGGATGCTAGCCGCCCTATCGGCTCGCGAGTTTGTCAATGGTTGACAACTCTGGGTAGGGGCCAGTTTCTGGTTTGCCGACCGTCCGGACATTAAGTAACGCAAGGGCGTTTATGGGTACTAATCCAGTGCCGCTTGGCATTCGAATCGTCAGAAAACGACAGTTATCGCGAAAAGGAGTCAGCGGAGCGCAGCGACATTTATTACTCCTTCCAGCACCACTAAACGGCAGCATTCTTGCGTGACGAGCCAAACGCGTGATCCGCCTTCAGCTAACATTCAGGTAGGCCTCAATACACTTTCACAGGCTGTCTCGCAGGACGGATCGTGCCAGGCAGAGCAATCGACGCGAGAGATCGGGCGGCACGTGGGTGCAGCTTCACGATGCGATGGTCCGCTCGTGGTGTAATTTTATCGCTGAATTTTCAGGCATTTCCAAGAAACGAGCCGGCATTGTGAACTACGAAGCGCTCTTACGGTCCGCGTTGGTGGCGTTGCTCAGAAACAAGATGCGAAGCATCTTGACGGTCTTGGGGATCACCATTGGGATCGCAGCCGTGATCTGCGTCGTCGCCATCGGCAATGCCGGACAAGCGCGCGTCCAGCAACAGCTGAACAACCTTGGCGACAATTTTGTGTGGATTGAAGCCGGCGGGCGGGCGGTCAATGGCGTCCGCACCGGCACCCATGATACGAAGACCTTGGTTATGGCTGACGCGATAGCCATCAAGAACCAGATCTCTCTGATCAAGAGCGTCTCGCCCAACGTGGACGATCCGGTCCAGGTCATCTACGGCAACCAGAATTGGCACACCTCCTATCGCGGTGTGTCGCCAGAGTACTTCGACATAAAGCGTTGGTACGTCGATCAGGGGGCCATATTTTCGCAGGATGATGTGGATCGAGCGGCGGACGTCTGCGTGATCGGGAAAACCGTTCGGGAACAGCTATTCGGCGTTGAGAATCCGGTTGGAAAAGTCATACGAGTGAATAACCTTCCTTGCAAGGTAGTGGCCTACCTTCATCCCAAAGGGCTTTCCCTTTCCGGGCAGGACCAGGACGACACGATCATCCTGCCCTACACCACGGCGCAAAAGAAGCTCAAGGGAATTACATGGCTGGACGACATTTTGTGTTCGGCGGTATCGCAAGACGTCGTCAAAATGGCCGGACAGGAAGCAACCGCCTTACTCCGAGATCGTCACCACTTACGTCCAGAACAAGAGGATGACTTTAATGTTCGCAATCCTGAGGACATCATTCAGGCCCAGCTCGACGCCAGCAAGACTCTAACCATTCTGCTGATCGCGATCGCCTCCGTTTCCCTGATTGTGGGAGGAATTGGGATCATGAACGTCATGCTGGTTTCCGTGACCGAGCGGACGCGGGAGATCGGAGTTCGAGTGGCGATCGGAGCAACCGAGGCGGCCATCCAGCTTCAGTTCCTGGGAGAATCGATCATGCTCAGCCTCGTCGGAGGGGTTGCAGGTGTACTCGTAGGGGTCTTTGGATCTTATTTGGTTGGCCAGACTCTCGGGTGGCCGATCGAGATGTCTCTGGAGGCGGTGTTAGTGGCCGCGATGTTCTCCGTCGCTGTCGGAGTGTTTTTCGGATATTACCCAGCCCGTAAGGCGTCTCGACTCGACCCGATCGAAGCGCTGCGATACGAGTGAGATAGCAAATGGTCATCTTTGATATTCGGGAACAGACATAATGACAAAACGGAAGTGGCTCATCATGGCGGCGGTTGTGGTCGTCGCTGGCTTGTTCGTCGTCTTCAGCCTGAACCGGGGCACTCAAGCGCAACACTTTACGGCAAAGATAGAAAGAGGCGATGTCGAAAACGTAGTTGAGGCCACGGGCACGATCAACTCGGTAATTACCGTTCAAGTAGGGTCGCAGGTATCCGGAACCATCGCGAAACTCAACGCGGATTTCAATTCCCGCGTGCATAAGGGCGACATCGTCGCCCTTATTGACCCGGCATTATTCAAGGGTGCCCTGCTGCAGGCAGCCGCTGACTTGAAAAACGCAAAGGCCAACCTGGAAGCCGCCCGCGCCAATCTCGGAAAAGCGAAAGCCGCATTTGTGCAAACCAAGGCGGACTATGATCGTGCGGTCAGCTTGGCCAATGAAGGCGTCATGAGCCAGCAGCAACTGGATCTCGCTAAATCGAACTACGAAGCGGCCAACGCATCCGTGGATGCCGCTGTAGCCAATGTCACGCAAGCCGAAGCACAGATCACTCAAAAAGAGGCGGCCGTCGAAGTCGCCCAAACCAATCTCGATTACACCGTGATTCGTTCGCCGATCGACGGCACCGTTGTGGCGCGAAATGTGGATGTCGGACAAACCGTGGCGGCGTCCCTGCAAGCGCCAACCATTTTTACGATCGCGCAGGATCTCACCAAGATGTGGGTCTATGCCAAGACCGACGAGTCGGATGTGGACAACATTAAGTTTGGCAAGACTGTCACCTTCAAGGTGGATGCCCTTCCGAAGCAAACCTTTCAGGGAGTTGTCAGCCAAATCCGTATGAATCCGACGACAGTGCAGAGCGTCGTAACTTACGACACCATTATCGAATTTGCGAACCCTGAGCTGAAACTGTTCCCTGGCATGACAGCATACGTGACCATTCCTGTGGCCACGGTGCGGAACGTGATGAAACTGCCAAACACCGCTTTGCGCTACAAGCCCCCAATGGCGACCGAGGAGATTGTGGGACTTTATAAGCGCTATGGTATCGAAGGAGGGGAGGAGCAAGCGGCTGGTGATGGCTCGGCAACTGGGGACAGCAGGAAGCCGACTGGCGCTCAAAATCTGCCCCGTGCACCGAAAGCCGAGACAGCCGTGGTTTGGAGACTCCATCCGGATAACACTATGGAGCCCGTGAAGGTTTCTCTTGGAATCACGGATCATGCGTACACGGAAGTTAGCGCAGTTCTCAAAGGGCAACTGAAAGAAGGGGACGACGTGATTATTCGATCAGTGGCGCCCAAAACCCAAGCTTTAGGCGGCATCAGGCGCTAAGGACAAGCAGCTCGGAGCTGCCGAATGGAAACGATACCTGCTGTCAATCAACTCGGCGCTGCACAAGCAACCTCTGCGACCGGCGCGGTCATCCGTGTGGAAGAGGCGCACAAATACTACGAACTCGGCGAGACGCGGGTGCATGCGCTGCGAGGTGTCAGCGTCGAGATTCATCGAGGCGAATTCGTGGCCATCATGGGGGCGAGCGGCAGTGGCAAGTCAACCTTCATGAACATCCTTGGTTGTCTGGATCGTCTCAGCTCCGGACGATACTTCCTCGAGGGGATCAATGTTTCCGAGCACAACAAGAATGCTCTGGCGTTGATTCGGAACGAGAAGCTCGGATTTGTTTTCCAGGGATTCAATCTCCTTGCCCGGACGACGGCGCTTGAAAACACAGAATTACCGACGCTGTACGCCAAGATCGATAAGACGGAGCGCCGCAAACGGGCCGCCGATGCGTTGACAATGGTGGGTCTTGCGGAATGGGCACAACATTTCCCATCGCAAATGTCCGGAGGACAGCAACAGCGGGTCGCCATAGCACGGGCGCTGGTCAATCGACCCTCCATCCTTCTAGCAGACGAGCCAACAGGCAATCTCGACAGCCGTACTTCAGTGGAAATCATGGAGATTTTCCAGAACTTGAACGACAAGGGGCTGACGATTGTTCTGGTCACTCACGAGCACGATGTCGCACAGTTCGCCAAGCGTGTGCTGGTCTTCCGAGATGGAAAAATCCGTAAGGACGATCCCATTCTCAATCGTCCCAAGGCCAGCGAAGTGCTGAGGACCTTGCCGACGCTGGAAGACTGAGGCGAATCGACTTCTGGTTGCTGTGTTGGTGGTCTTCGCAATTAATTTGAGTTGGAGAAAAGGGGAACCGATCAAAGGGATTAAGTTGTCAGGCCAAGCTAAAGCCGTAATAAGGAGCAGAGTATGACCAAAGTGAAGATCGTGATTCTTGCCATCGTGCTCGTCGGCCTGGCGGGCCTCGTTGCCTGCAACGAGATGGACGCGGACGAGCAGCACACCAGCGCCTCGAAAGCTCAAGGGGGTCAGCAAACGGCAGCTCGAAAACCAGCACAGAAGCCCGATGCTGAAGAAGGCGAAGAGGGTGAAGAAGGCCCAGCCACTCCGGCTGCAGTGGCTGCCGAAAAACCTGCTCCCCAGCAAACCTCAGGTAAGCAGTTCGTCTACAAGCTTGGCGTGGGAACATCGGTTCCATGGATCGATCCGTGACAGTTGGTGCATCGGTCGGCGAGCGGCAGACCGGCTCCGTTGTGGTGGCCGGCATGGCATTGCAGGCACAACGCAGGTTCGCTCACGGATAAGAGATTGGTATTCGCCGACCCGTGCGGAGTGTGGCAGAGCATGCAATTCTCACTGACGGGCGGATGTTGATAAGCGAACGGGCCGCGATACTGCGCGTGGCAGCTCAGGCAAAGTTCGTTGGCGTTGGAAGTTCGCAGGTTCTTGCCGCCGGGGCCGCCATGAGGATCGTGGCAATCGGCGCAGCTCATCTTTCCTTCCCGCAGTGGGCGTCGCAAATCTCCCTCGGACAATGGGCGAAGATGGGCTTTGATATTCGCAGCTTCGTGCAGCAACAGGATCACTATCAGTTCTACGCATTTCCGATATTGGATGTACCACCAGGTACGACCGTTCCGCCCGACAGCACTACCGACCTCATTCCCTCGCCCTGGTCAGCCTGGTGGATAAGAATCGCCAGTGGTTCAAGTCCAGGGTAGGCTTGTCGGTTGCGGAGACCTCGCGGGACTTCTCCTTTTGCGCCCATGGCCATCCTGCAGCCGGATCTGTTTATCGTGCGCGACGCTACCGAGGATGCAAGCTTGTCGGGTAATCCGCTTGTGACGGGCGAGCCGAAAATTCGATTTTATACGGTATACCGTTGTTTACTTCGGACGACCATCAGGCTTTGGCACAATGGACAGTTTAGGGTGCCACCCAGGGTTCCACAAGTGCTTCTCTGACACACGCTAATTGATGATCCCGAAGGAAAATGCAGGCAGTGCCGGGCAGGCGGCTTTTGCCCATTCACAAGCATTTTGCAGGAGTAATGGCCTGCTCGAAGGAACTGTTGGTAAGAGCTGTTTTCTCCCCTGTCGCTTGTATGGACGTTCCGTTCCTCGTGGGGGCGGTCTCGATAATCTATCGCTTCAGGGATGCCCCTTTCACGTCGCTGCTGCACGAAGCGTCCAGATAACACTTGCGAAATGCCGACACGACAAGCGCCTGTTCCAACGTTGGATCGTACAGATTGGCTAGGGTCTCGCTCGTCCGCTTTGCCCCCGCGCTGTAGCCGATCTTCTGGTAAGAAGTTGCCAGTAGTCGCAACGAAAGCGGGTTGCTGACGTCCTCCTCCAGGTGCGAGATGGCCTGGTCGTACTTTTGCTCTGCGAACAACTGCGCTCCGGCGGCTCCGTGGTAAGCGGTTTCAATCAGTTTGTCGTTGGAACTTTCTGCCATCTCCGCCAGCTCTGCGACTAGAGATCGGGCGGTCTTGTTGTCGCCGAGTTTGACCGCGATTTCCACGCGTACTCGCAGCACCTGAGCGAGTTCCTGCTGGATTGCTGCCGCCGTCGTATTTTCCCCTTCTTTAATAGCGGACTGGGCTTTCTCGAGCAGAGCTAACGCTCGCTTTGGGTTGGACTGATAAATTGCCATTTTTGTGTAGGTATCGGCTTCAACCTGGCTCATGTGTCGCGAGTGCGCGTAGTCGGCAGTGGCCTGAAAAGCGCGGTCGGCCCCCACGTAGTCTCCTTCTCGGATGAACGTGGTAGCAGCCCTGGTCTGCCACTGAACGCGGTGCAGCTCCGGCAGCTCCGAGAACTTCTTGAAAGCGGCCTCGTACTCCTTGCGTGCGCGCGGTTGATCACCCATCAGCGAGTACGTGTCGGCAATACCAAACTCCGAGGAATAGAAATCAGGATTAATGTCGAGCGCCGCTCGGTAGCGCTCGATGGCCTTGTCGAATTTTCCTGCCATGCGCAGGATCTCCGCGTAGGAATCCTGTGGGTTGGGATCTTTGGGCAGCGCCGCCACGTAACGGTCCATCAGATCAAATGCCTTGTCGAACTGCCGCATATAGGCATAGTTGTACGCTGTGTTGTTCATTAATCCAGGAGAATCGGCCAGCCCTGAGCGCTCGTAAACCGCCACCGAGCGCTCGTACTGTGTTTGCAGCGTCAGCCACCCAGTGGACAGGAAGACAACCCACTTGTCATGCGGATATTGGTTTAAAACAGAGTTCATTTTCGTGATGGCGGAGATGAGGTTGTGGTCTGCGGAATCCTGCCACCATTCAATCACCGTTTGCTCGGGCTGGCTGGCATGCGTTCGGAGAGCGAATGCCTTCTGCTGCTCGCTCACTTGCTCGGCGGGATCAAGGCTTATTTGGGCCAAAAGCTCATGCCCCATAGCGAAGTCGGGATCGACTTTGACTGCTTTTCGCAATACCTCGCCTGCCTTGGCACTCTCGACCAGATCTAGGCTCAAACGCCACGCTTCTTCTACCAGGCGTCGCGCCTCCGAAGACTTCGTCGTTAACGGGAACACAGCTTGCGCATTCGGAGACTGCTGATTCGCTTGGTC
>PLWX01000069.1 GCA_003151155.1 Acidobacteriaceae bacterium | reverse complement strand
GCTCTTCTGTGAATCGACTCTTCTTCAACTTCGTTCTCCTCGCTTGGCCCGAGCGGGCCAGTTTAGCCGGAGAACTCTCATTCACGCTTGTTCAATTTCTGGGGAGCACATCAGGTACCCCGGTAAGACCCCGGGGCCCTTCGCAATCGCGATGTTGTGTGCGGAAATTTCCGAAATGCGTTGATTATGGGGTGACGCGAACTTCTGGGTCCATCGGTATGAGGAACGAGAACTCGAACCGTCCACCATCACGTCACCCTTATCGGTCTGGATGAAGTTCACCCATTTTGAAAAGCGTTGCCGATCCTCAATCGGAATGAGGTACTAGATACCGTGATGATCTTCATTCACGCCCAGACAACAGCGGACTTCTAGGTGGGCAGTATACTGGGCGACGGAGGGTCACAGCCAGATGGGCGTGAGAACGGATAATCCAGCTGGACGCTTGTACGAGGTGCTCGACAACATCAGACAGGTCGCGTCAGTCAGACTTCTCTGAAGAACGACTCTGCAATTTTATCTGGGCTTGCCCACTGCCAGGGATTGAACTCGAGGATGAGCGGCCTATGCTCATCCGACAACGGTGCCTGGATGCTAAATGCATAGGTTCTTAACAGAGGTTTTTTCCGTGTCCCTCTCTCTCTTGGCATACGTACAAACTTCTTGGTAGAGATCACAACTGATGGAGATCCACGCTGCAGCTGTCACAGAAAACTGGGATCGATCAACCTCTGAAGGTGTGAAGTTTTTTAAATGTTATCCCTCATTACTTGAGATAGTCCAGGTAGGGTGAATGGCGTCGAAGATAATGTGCTCCGATCTGTTCCGCGATCTGGGGGGCGGAAATCAGGGGATTCAGTTTGAGCCCGGCAATTGCCAATTCCGCCGAGCCTTTCAATGCGGCTCGAGCGGTAAGGCGTTCGTATTCCTTGACTTGGAATAGCAACGATCGCACTTGCACTGGAACCGGACCGATGGCCAGAGCGCGAGCGCCATTCGAGTCGATGACGCAAGGGACCTCCACAGCATCGCAATCCTGCAGGTCATCGATTGCGCCGTGGTTGGGCACGTCAACCGGAAAAACGGCCGGACGGTTGTTGGCGATGGCTTTCATCACGTCGACAGCGATCCGTTCGTAGCCCGCTGCCTTTTCGTACAGCTCTTTCCGTGCCGATTCCAGCTTCTGTTCGCCGACCTGGGCGCCGGTTTCCAATTGGAAATAGGTTGCGTTTCGTGTGGCCAGGAAATTGTCATACGCGGCAGCGGCTTTGCTGCCGTCGTGGCCGGCGGCTGCGACCCGTTGAAACAGCTCCTGCTCCTGTTGTGCGACCATCTGGCCGCGGGTCTGCGAAGCCTGCTTCAGTTTGGCAACGGTTCGGTTGCCGTTCTCATAGAAGTACACATACTCGGTAGGCAGGAGCGCGAGCCGTTGGAGATAGCCGGTATCAAATAAAGGAACGTGGTAAATGTGGGCGAGGCGTTCCGGATCTTGCAATAGCTCCGGGAGACGGTCGTGCCCGCCCACGTAAATCGAGCGTATCCAGCCGAGGTGATTTAAACCCAGGTAGTCGAAAAATGTGCATTCACTTGAGATACCCAAAGCTGCCGCAACGGACTCGAACATCTCGCGCGGAGTATCGCAGACGCCGATGGTCCGACGAACTCCGGCTTCGAACAGCGCCTGTTGCACGATGCCGACGGGGTTGCTGAAATTGAGCAGCCACGCATTCGGAGCAACCCTCGCGGCGGTTCGCGCGTATTCGAGCACGATCGGAATCGTGCGCAGCGCCATCGCCCATCCCCCGGGTCCGACCGTTTCCTGGCCGAGTACTCCGCCCGCCAGTGCGATCTGCTCGTCGAGCACGCGGGATTGAATCCCGCCTACGCGAACGCTACAGATAATGAAATCGGAGCGATCGAGCGTGTCCTCGACGCTTTCCCCGGTACGAATCTTCAGCGACGCACCGGAGCGTTCCAGGATCGCGTTACAGATTCGGCAAATCAGCTTCTGGCGTTCGCCGTCGATGTCCCACAAGACAAGCTCGTCGATTGCGAGCTCCTGCCTTGAGCGTAAGAGCCCAACCAACACGAGAGGCACGCGAGCTCCCGCCCCGCCTAGAATTGCAAGTTTCATTTCATCTTCCTCAATGCTCTTGCCAGAGCAGCTGAATCAGGCACGCCCTTGTTGCCTCCGGGCTCCATGGTCGACAGAGCGCCGCAAACATTGCCCACCCGCAGGCAGTCGCTAAGATTTGCGCTATCCAGCCAGGCATGAAGAAAACCGCCGTTGAAGGCATCTCCCGCGCCGGTGGTATCTAGACACCTGACTTTCATGCCTGGAGCCCGCTTCATCCCGTCCGGTCCCAAGGCCAGCGCGCCACTCGCGCCAAGTTTTACAACAATGATCTGTCCCTCCTTGGCCAGTTTGCGAATTGCTCGTTCGGGCGTGTTCTCGTTGGTGTAATGCAGCGCTTCGGCACGATTGAAGAATGCGATGTCGAGCGTGCCGACTACTTCCCGAAAACCAGGAAGTCGAACTGCCTGCGGGTTCCAACCAAGATCCCAGGATGTCGTCACCCCTTTCCGCTTCAGCGAACGGACGAGCCTGGCATACGGGGTCCAGTCAGGCGGCGAGAGAGCGAAATGCACGTGCGCAGCGGCGGCGAGTTGTTTCCGGGTTGCGGGCTGATGGATGTGCTTCTCGAGGAAAACGTTTGCCCCAGGATACGTAAGCAGGAAACGGTCTTTGGGGAGTGAAACGGACACGGTGATGGCCCCCATGCTGCCGCTGTGTCGTCGGATGAAGCGGGTGCCGACCCCATCGCGCGCCAACGAGTCGACAGCAAAATCATCGAGGGGAGAGTCGCCAAGCACGGTCACGATCTCGACCTTGCGTCCGAGGCGCGCGGCGGTGATTCCAGTATTGGGGGCGCCTCCGCCGAGGGTGAATCCGAAGTTGGGCGTAAACATCTCTTCGCCCATTCGCGGCAACCGCTCGAGGCGGTAGAAGATGAGATCGAAGAAGAACTCCCCCACGGCAATCAGTGATCTCATTCCCAACACGCTCCTACGAGGTACAAAGCTCCAAACAGGAATCAACGATCACCGGTTCCCTGAACGTTTGACAATCGGGAGCCCTGAGGAAACCTCTTTCCACGTGGAGGTGACCCAGGCGTGCGCGGGATCGGTGGTGTTTGCGAGGGAGCGTGCGCTGCCGGCGAGAAAATTCAGATAGTAGGCGTTGTACCCGTGGCCTGCGACCACGGGATGATATCCCTCGCGAATGAGCACGGCATCGCCGTCGTGCGCTGTCACGACCCTCTCCCAGGAGTTGTCGGAGGCATAGAGCCTCTGGAGAGCAAACGCGTTGGGATGCTCGAAACGGTAATAGTAAATCTCGTCGAGATCAACCTCCGCAGGCGGATTGTGAACTTCGTGTTTGTGTCCCGGATAACTCGACCAGTTTCCGGCCGGGGTGTAGACCTCGACCGCGATCAACCGGTCGGCCGGGAAATCGGGAGGCATCACCTCCACGATTTGGCGAGACGCATTGGCGCCTCCTCGCAAGGAGTCGCGCACGTCCGCAGGAGTGACCAGTCGCGGTTCCAGCTTTGCCGTGGAAGGTACGCGGCACTCCGCGAATTCGCAGCCCGCAGTCGTGCCGCGCAGAGTAGCCCGATGGCCTGCCGGAAGATACAGTGCGTACGGATAGCCATCGAAAACGTTCGCGCGTTCTCCAATTTCCTGTTCGCCGCGACCCCAGTCTGCGGTGCATTTGCCGCCCAGCAGGACGATCGCAATCTCTTCGGTGGTGCTGAAAAGTTCGACGGATTCGCCTGGAGTGATCCGATGGACGAAAAAACTCATCCATTGCCAGTTTGCACGTTCACGCGAGAGATCGAGAATCACGCCACTGTCACGCGTTGGATCGGAGTGGACAACAACTTCATTGCTCGACATAAAAATACTCACCTGATTACCGGTTTGTACTGCGGGGTGCGGCGGCATTTGTTTCGCGCGCGGCCTGGTTTTCCATCGCCTGCAGGTATTCGCGGTTGCGACGCGCGCTTTCCTTGGGCGCTCCCATGCCGGGGAGAACGTCCTGCTCGACCAGGAGGTAATGGTCGTACCCGGTTTCCCTGGCCCAACGGATCACGCCTTCGAAGTCAACGGATCCCTTTCCCAGCTCGCAGAACACGCCGTGACGAAGTGCCTCAAAATAGTCCCATCCTTTCCTGCGCGCCTCTTCGGCGATGACGGGATCGCAATCCTTGCAGTGCACGTACCAGATGCGTTCTTCGAAGCGACGAATTCCGGAGAGCGCATCTTGCTCGCCGGCGCCATAACAGTAGTGACCGGTATCGAACACCAGGCCGACAAGTTCGGGATTCGTCAGGTCCAGCAGGCGCGAGATTTCTGCCGGCGTCTCGACGTAGCCGGCGCAATGGTGGTGAAACACGGTGCGCAGTCCAGTCTCCTCGCGCACCGCATGGGCAATCCGGTTGGCGCCGTCCGCGAACGTCTTCCACGCCGCAAGATCCAACTCCATCGTCGGCTGCACTCTTCCCGCATTCTTGGTGCGTTCCGGGACGGAGCCATTGTTGTCGGCGAGCACCAGGAACGGCCGAGGTTCGCCGGCCACCGCAGCCAAGAGACGCGCAGTTTTCACCGCCGTCGCGCTTCCTTCGCCGTGGGCTTCACGTTCCTTTAAAGCCACTGGCACAAACGCCCCAAGCATGGTGATGCTCCGGGTCCGCAGTTCATCCGCGAGCTTTGCCGGATCCGTAGGCATATAGCCCCAATCGCCCAGTTCCGTGCCGGTGTATCCGGTTTCGACCAGTTCGTCGAGCATCTGATGGTAGGGGGTCTGGGCTCCCTGTGCTTGTTCGAATTCCAGCGTGCCCCACGAGCAGGGTGCGTTGCCAACACGAAGCCGTTTCATGTATCTCTCCGGATCGATTTCGTTCCCAGCTTCATACAAAGTAGCGTTGCTTCCTTCGCGCCGCTTCGTAATCGCGACGGGCCTTTCTGACATTCTCATCTTCCGAAATCTCTGCGACCGGGACCTCCCACCACGATTCGTAGCCGGGAACGCGCAGGTCGCGACTCGCTTCTACGACGATGACGGTCGTGCGATCCGTCCCCTTCGACTCTTCGAGCGCGGTTTTGAAACCTTCCAGATTCGCAGCGTGAATGGCATGCGCGCCCAGGCTGCGGGCGTTGGCGACAAAGTCCACCATCAGGCGGCCGCCGTCGAGCGCGCCGGACGCCGTGCGCCGTCGGTATTCCGTCCCAAAGCCATTCGAACCGATCGCGCCGCTGAGTCCACCAATGCTTGCGAACCCAAAGTTGTTGACCAGGACAATGACAATTTTGACGTCTTCCTGAACCGAGGTAACGATTTCGGACGGAGCCATGAGGTAGGTCCCGTCACCCACGAACGCATATACGGTGCGCGAGGGATCGGCCATCTTGGCGCCGATCGCCGCCGGGATCTCGTACCCCATGCAGGAGTAACCGTACTCCATGTGGTAACTGTTGGGAGTGCGGGTCCGCCACAGTTTGTGGAGGTCTCCCGGGTGGCTTCCCGCCGCCGACACGAGCATGTCACGCGCTCCCGCCGCTTTCCAGAGCGCACCAATGATCTCCGATTGAGCGGGCAGTGGTCGAGATTTGAGCTGAAAGAGGCGGTCGACTTCTCCTTCCCACTCGCCTTTCCACCTCTTTATTAGCGCATCGTAGGTCTCAGAAACTTTGTACCCACGCAGCAAGGGTGCGAGATCTTCTAGGGCAGCCCTCGCGTCGGACACGAGTGCTGTTGCAGACAGCTTGTAGGCGTCAAACTCGGCGACGTTAATGTTGACAAACTTCACTCCCGGATTCTGGAACGCTGACATCGACGCAGTCGTGAAATCTGAATAACGTGTACCGACGCCGATTACGCAATCGGCCCCGCCCGCCAGGCGATTCGCAGTGAGAGTTCCAGTGGCGCCGATTGCGCCAACCGACCGCCGATGATCGTAGGCGAGTGCGCCCTTGCCTGCTTGCGTCTCGCCCACGGGAATGCCGGTTTCGTTCGCCAGGCTGGACAGCGCCTCGGAAGCGCCGCTATAGAGGACTCCGCCGCCGGCGATGATGAGAGGACTGGTGCTCGACGTGATCAACTTCGCCGCCCGCTCGAGGGAGAGCACATCGGCTCTCGGCCGCCGTATGAGCCAGATGCGATCTCGCAGGAACTCCTCCGGAAAGTCGAAGGCTTCGGCTTGCACGTCCTGGGGTAAAGCCAGTGTGACAGCGCCGGTTTCCGCAGGCGAGGTGAGAACCCGCATGGCTTCGGGCAGTGAAGTCAGGATTTGCTCGGCACGATAGATGCGATCCCAATATCGCGACACCGGGCGAAAGCAATCATTCACGCTGATGTCCTGGGCCGTCGGCGACTCCAGTTGCTGCAGCACCGGCGCAACATTCCGCCGTGCAAAGATGTCTCCCGGCAACAACAAAACGGGGATACGGTTGATGGTTGCCGCCGCGGCGCCGGTCACCATGTTTGTCGCGCCTGGTCCGATCGAACTCGTGCACGCAAATGTGCGGAGACGATTGCTTGTCTTCGCGTGGCCGATCGCCATATGTACGGCTGCCTGCTCATTGCGCACGAGGATGTAGCGAAAGTCGGGGTTCTGTTGCAGTGCCTGGCCGATTCCGGCTACGTTGCCATGACCGAATATGCCCAGCACTCCCGAGAAGAAAGGCGTCCGTCTGCCATCGTGTTCCACAAACTGCCGCTTGAGAAACTCGATAATCGCCTGCGCCGTGGTGAGACGAACGGATCGGTTCATGATCGGGTGGCCGTGGTGGAAGAAATAGTGCTCAATTTGACGGGCTTTCCTTCCTGGTGAGAGCGCAATGCCGCGATCCCCATTGCTACCGGAATTCGCCCGTCGATGCCGGTAACCAGAGTAGGCGTGTCTTCGCGAATGGCCCTGATAAAAGAGCGCATTTCCAACGCAAAACTCTCGGCGTAGCGATCCATGAAAAAGTTCAGCGGCAGGTCGCGACGGACGGAGGCGCCGGTGCTGACGATCGCCTGGTTAGGGTAACGGTTGCCGGTGTGAATCGAACCTTTGCTTCCCAGCACTTCCACGCGCTGATCATAGCCATAGGCAGCTTCGCGGCAGTTATCGATTATGCCGATGGCGCCGCTCGCAAACCGCAATGTGATCATCGCCGTGTCCACGTCGCCCACATTCCCGATCGCGGGATCGACCATTACGCCGGCCGCGGTGTAGATCTCCTCGACTTCCTCCCCCATAAGGAAACGCGCCATGTCGAAGTCGTGGATGGTCATGTCGAAAAACATTCCGCCCGAAGATTTCACATACGAGATCGGCGGAGGTCCGGGGTCGCGGCTGATAATGTGCAGCAGGCGAGGGCGGCCAATCTCACCGGTCTCGATCGCCTTTTTTACGCGTGCAAAATTCGAATCGAAACGGCGATTGAACCCCAGTTGCAGTTTCACGCGTGCGCGTTCCACGGCGTCGAGCGACCTATCGATTCTCGCCAAATCATAGTCAATCGGCTTTTCGCAAAAAATGTGTTTGCCCGCCTGCGCTGCCTGCACGATGAGATCCGCATGCGTGTTGGTCGAGGAACAGATCAGTACCGCGTCGATGTCCGGACTGTCGAGCAGCTCACGGCTCGTATCGGCCACACGCGAAATTCCGTGCATCGATGCGAGTTGTTCCGCGGAATCACGGTTGATATCTGTTATTGCAACGGCGACCGCGGCGGGGTCGTTGGCAACGGATTGTGAGTGCACATTTCCGATCCTGCCGGCTCCAATAATCCCAAGGCGAACTTGCTTCATTGTGCCACCCTCACTTCAAAGTGTCGCAAGCTTCCAGATAATGCGAAAAATCGACTACGGCGATGGCTCGACAAGCATCAAGTCGCGGACCAATTTCTCGAGATCGTGACATGCCGCGGTGAACTGCCGCAGGGTGCGAACCGTTGGTGGAAAACGGTCGAATTCCTCCAACGGCATCGCTCCCTCTTGATAGGCGCGCCGAAAATCTTCCAACTTCTCCAACCCGGCAAGGATCGACGGATCAACCGGAGCATCGATTCGCGGGACGATGGGAATGTCGCTAGCGTTGAAGCGCACCTGCCAGCGATGGGGCGGGGAAATGACGACCTCGCCGCCCATCAGTTCGCTCCAGTGATAATGGTTACGAAACGCCGCGGAAAGCAGACGTATCCGATATCCGCGCTTGCGGAAGAGCGCATATGTTTTCTTAAAAACCGCCACCCCTGCCCAATCGAGGGTGCCGGGATCGAGGGTGATGTCCTCCGCATCGGCCACGATCTTCAGCCAATCGTCCAACCGCCCCACCATGATGGTGCAGACCGATCCCAACGGTCCGATTGGGAGGCCTTCACGTTCGCGGCGCTGCAGTCCGCGCTCCACTGCTTCCCCTACGGCGACGCACTGGGAAAGGGAGAAGCAAACGGTCGCATTGATGCACACTCCGCGATAAGTGGCCTCTTCGATGGCAACAATGCCGGCTCTCGTCGCGGGAATCTTAACGATGATGTTAGGAGCCAGTTGCGAAAAGGGAATTGCCTGCGCAACCAATGCGCTCGAATTGCGAAACAATCGCGGGTCCGTCTGTATTGAGAGCCGTCCATTCGTTCCGTGGTGTTTTTTGAACGCCGGCATGAGCAAAGCCGCGGAACGGCGTGACATCTCTTCCACCACGCGCCATCCGATCTGACTCTCCGTGGCGGTGGGCAGATCGCGAATGAGTTGCCGGATATGATCCGTCCAAACCCCCATCTCCTTTTTTAAGACTTCGAGAACGATGACGGGATTACAGGTCGCGCCCACCGCTCCGTGGGTGATGGAATAGGTAAGTTCATCCAGGGCGGCAGAATCATTCCACAGGCAAGTTGGCGTCGTCTCCGTCATCTGGCGCAAAGGGCTGAGAGAAGCGATCGTTTGAGCCATGGATTCCTCCCCCATGTCATGGACTCGGGCAGGCGGTCGCCTGACAAGACGCAAATCATACCAGAAGTAAACTTCTCGTCTAGTAAAAATACCGAAACGTTCTGGGATGGGGAATAATCGGACGATTTGACGGTCGACGGGGGTGAAGATGGCGGCTGCGGGCTCTTCGCGAGGATAGCTCGCACTGGGAGTTGTGCAATTCTGCCGGTGCAGGCAAAATGCTCACCGGAGACAATCGCAGGACGGGAACCCGCCGCGAAGTCAGCCGCAAAGCGAAATGAGAGTGGCAATTGAAGAGCAAGCGCACGCACATCCGGCAGGTCACGATTCGTGACGTTGCCAAGGCGGCCAAGGCGTCGGTGTCCACGATCTCCGCGGCTTTGAATAACTCGGATTACGTCAGCGCCGAAATGCGAAGCCGTATCGAACTCGCTATCAAGGAGCTGAAGTATCGTCCCAACGACCTGGCGCGCGGTCTACGGCTGCGGAAGACCCACTCCATCGCGATCGTCGTTCCCGATCTTTCCAACCACTTTTACGTCGATCTGGTTCGCGGCGCGAAAGATTATTCGACCTCTGCGAATTACACCATGTTAGTTGGGGACTCGAGGGAAAACTGGGATGAGGAGCGCAGCTACCTGGATTCTTTTCATCGCCGCCGGGTTGACGGCGTCCTGCGTGTCCCGGCGATGAATACCCCGAAGTCTAAAAGTTCCTCCATACTCGGCGACACCCCGGTCGTGTACGTCGACCGTTTCCCGCCCGTGCGTGACAATAGCGTTGGCTGGGTTGGAATCGACAACGCCAGGGCAGCCGAGAGCGCGATGCGATATCTGGTCAGTCTCGGCCATCGGCGCATCGGAATCATCGTGGGGGACGCTTCCAGCGGCACCTCGGTGGAGAGACTGAACGGCTGTATCGCGGCGCTGCAGCGAGCGAAAATTCGTATGGATCGCTCCCGAATTCAGTCCGGACATAACGATGTAGAGAGTGGTCATTCGCGCACCATGCAACTCCTCACCGGGAAAGACCGGCCTACCGCAATTTTCTGCACTAACAACATGATGGCACTAGGCGCATTCGCGGCGATCCAGGAGATCGGGTTGCGATGCCCGGAAGAGATCAGCTTGGTCGGCTTCGATGATTTCTATTGGGCGACGCTGCTTCGTCCCAAGATGACGGTAGTCAGCCAGCCTGCCCGTGAGATGGGGATGATGGCGGCGCGAATGCTGATCGATCAAATCGAGGGACGCCCCAGCTTGCCGAGTCCAACCCTGCTCACTACCCACTTGATCGTCCGCGAATCCTGTTGCCCGCCGCAAAAGACCTGAGCTGGCTTCGTGAAACTAAGCCGACCGGCCCGTCGTCGAGGAAACTGGTTTAGCCAACGGCCAAGTGCTGAGCACTCTGGCACGGATCAGGTAAGCGCCCGCCCCAAGGAGCACGAGCCCCAGCGCCGTCCCCACGTTCTGCCGTTGCTCGGGGGCAATGGCAATGTAAGCCCATCCCAGCATAGCCAGCACAGCGGGTAGCGGGTACAGCCACATTCGAAAAGGCAATTCGATGTCCTTGCGGAAGATGTGCAACGCGAAAACAGCGATCACTTGCGGCACAAACTGAAAGATGATCTGGATGATCATCAGTGCGGAAATCAGGTTCTCCAAAGAAAACCAGCAGAGCGGCAGGGCCAGCGCATTGATGCAGAGCAGAGATACGGTTGGAAAGTGTCCCGTGGGATGGACACGGCCGAAGACCTTGAAGAAATTGCCTTCCGCCCCCGCGGCATACAAAATTCGTGAATATCCCAGCGTCATCGTAAAAATCCCGCTGAGCGTAGCTACCAGGATGAGCCCGGTCATCAGCGACGCCGCACGCCAACCGTAGAGCTTGTAAATGAATTCTGAGACCACCGCGTGCGAGGTTGCGGCCTCTCTCCACGGAATCGTTCCAATGAGGACGACGCTCATCAGCAGGTAAAGCAGGGCCACGATCAGTACCGATAACACGACTGCGCGGGGAATATTTTTCGTCGGATTTCGGACCTCTCCGCCGAGGTAGGAAATATTCGCATAGCCTCCGTAGTTGTACATCGCGATCAAGGTGGCGCTTGCGAGTCCATAGACGAAGCTCTTCGAAAAATGGAATGCGCCGGGCGGCATATCGAAAGCCATTCGTGGGTTCAGGTGGATCAGTCCCGCGGTGATCACCCAAAACATCGCCACCAGCACCACGATAAGCATGAGCACCGACATTTGCCCCACGGTTTTGATCGGACGATAGAGCAGAAAGGCAATAACCACGATGACCACTACCGCGACCGATCCTAGGCTCAGGCCAATGTGCGGGAACGCATAGCGAAAATATTGGGCGAAGCCGACGCAGGCAGCGGAGATCGAGAGCGGCGCGGTAAAAATGGTTTGCCAGAGAAACAGAAACGAAAACAATTGACCCCACGTACGGGAATTGAAGGCCTCGCGAAAGTAGATGTAGGCGCCGCCCGCGCCCGGCATGGCGGCGCCGAGTTCGGCGTAGACCATGCCATCGCAAATCGAGAACAGCGCGCCTAATAGCCAGCCAAGGATCGCCTGCGGCCCACCCATGGCCGACAGAATCGCTCCAATCGTGATGAAGGGGCCGATCCCAATCATGTTGAGCATGTTCACAGCGCTGGATTGGATCAGCCCCATGCTGCGCACAAGCTTGCTGCTCGGCGCGGCGATATCGGGTGGCAGTTGCGGTGTGGGATCGGAAGCCAAGTTTCGAATCCTGAAGCGCCGCGATGGGCTTTACGGCGGGGGCCACTATACCACGCAAAATCCAGCGAAACGTTTCGGCATCTCGTTGCACTGGCGCCGCCGTAGACAATTCAACGGAGATTCGACTACGATGCTCCATCCGCGGGTGAACCAGCATGGCGTATTTCACAAGAAGAGATGTCCTGCGCACGGGAATTTTCGTGCCGGCGACGATATCGATGGCTTTCTCCGAATCCGGCGCTACGGAGCCGGACTCCCACCCCAAGCGGCTGGAAGAAGTAACCGGATTCGAGCTGGACGCGGCTGTCGTGGCACATCGTCTAGCGATCCTTCCTCTGGGCAGCCTGGAGTTCCACGGTCCTCACAATCCTCTCGGAACGGATTCAATCATCATCTCTGGGATTGCAGAGCGGGTGGCCGTTCGAACCAATGCATTTCTTTTGCCGACCGTTACATTCACCCTTTGTCCATCGCAAACCGCTCACTTCCGGGGAACAGTATCGATTCGCCCCGAGGTGATGACCATGTACCTCGCCGAGATTCTCCGCAATACTCTGCGGCTCGGCTGCGGGCGAATCTTCGTGCTGAATGGACATGATGGCAACATTGGCCCCGGACGTGGCGCCATCTCCGAAGTGGCTCATGAAGCTCCCGATTCGGCGATCCTGTTCGCCAGTTGGTGGGAGTTCCTACCGACGGAGTTGATGAAAAAGCTTGCTCTTTTCAGCCAGCCAAATGGCGGTCATGGACACGGCGGCCCACTGGAAACGTCTGCGGTAGCTGCGTTTCGTCCTGATCTCGTGCGCTTGAGCGCCGCGCACGATTTGCCCGAGCCGCCCGATCTGTCCGGAGGGCCGCCTTACTTCCTGCAGAAATCGATTGCGCCGGAGTGGCCGGGATACTCCGGTAAAGTCAGCGAGGCTTCCTCCGAGAAGGGCAGGCAACTGGTGCGGATCAGCGAAGACGGAATCGTGAAGCTGGTTGAGAATTGGTTGAGCAACGATGACGCCCCGGGAAGTTGGTAGCCCGATGTTTTCACCTGCTCAATCGAAGCTCTCGAGGTTTTGTATTTATGCGCTCCTGTTGCCGGCGTGTATTTCGGCATTCTCTCCGGCTCAGGCGGTTCGCGCTCCCGGAGTATTGACCCGGGCTCAGGCGGCACTCGACCAGAATCACCCCGAAGAGGCGATCGGCCTTCTTGCAAAACATTTGCAGGCGCATTCGGAAGATGACGGCGCCCGCCTTCTGCTGGCAGAAGCCTACGTCATGGAAGGACACGCTCAACCGGCGGAAAAGCAATACGATGCCATCCTGAAACACTCTCCCACCAACTACATCGCGCTCAGCGGTCTCGGCGAATTGTATGCGAGCACTGGCCGGATCCAGCAAGCAGAGCCGTTGCTGGCCCGTGCCGTAAAGCACAGTCAAGGAGAGCCGCAACTCCGCATCGAGTGGTCGCAAGCGCTCGCCCGCCTGCACCGCTTCCTGGAAGCATCACAGGCTCTAAGAGGAGTGACCGCTTCCACCGTGCCCGATGAGCGCTTGGCATACTTTCGGCTCAGAGCCGCCGTGGCCGAAGGCCTCGGAAACTCCGCGGAGGCCGCCACCAACATGGAGAGCGCGCTGCTTGTTCGCCCCGACGATCCATCGCTGCAAATCACTACGGCCGCCGCACAACTTCATGCGGGAAATGCGGAGCGCGCTGCCGTTCTTGGCCGCGCTGCGTTTTCGCAGACCCAGAATCCCGACGCAGGATTGCTCGTGTTGCAGGCCGAATTCGCGGCACATGCGGATGAACACGCGACCATGGCCTCCCTTCGCCGACTTCCATTGCCGCCGGAACAGGAATCCTCCTTTCGTCAGCATCTGGCAGAAATCCTGGTGGCGCACGGCGAATTCGGAGAAGCGGCGGCCGATCTCACACGCGCTGCAGAACTGGATGCTGAGAACCCCGACGTGCTCTTCAACTTGACCCTTGCCCAGTTCAGAGCCGGCGCCGCCGCGGAAGCGCTGGCATCCGCAGAGCGGTGTAAGGCGGTAAAAGACAGCGCCGAACTCGAGAGCTTACTCGGGGATATCGAGGAGACGCTTGGCGACAATCTCGCTGCCGTCAAAAGCTACCAGTCCGCCGCGGCCATCGATCCGAAGAACGAGAATTACCAGCTCGCGGTCGCAGTGGAACTGATTCGTCACCGCAATTTTCAGCCGGCGAAACTCGTGTTGGAGAACGCCGCCAAAACCTTTCCCGCTTCCTGGCGAATCCAGGTAGGGCTGGGCATGATTGAGTACTTCACCGGCACCCGGACAAAGGCAAGCGAAATTCTTTTGCACGCGGCCGATCTCGCACCACAGCCTGAGCCCGCCCTGCGCTACCTGGCCGACATCGAGTTGGACGAGACGGCGCCCCCGGATCCACCCGCCATCGCTCGCGTTTGTGCGTATGCCGACGCTCATCTCAAAGACGCGCAACAGCAGTTGTACTGCGGCGCACTTATGTTCCGTAGGGCTTACGCCGAACATGACAACGCTCGTGTCCGCGACATCATTCGCCGTTTGAGCTCGAGCGCAGAGGCGCTCCCCAAGGACGCTACGCCCCGCTGCGAACTAGTAAAGGCTTACGTCTGGACTCAAGACTGGGATTTGGCTCGGGAGAACGCGGAGATCTGTGCGCGGGTGAATCCCAATTCCGCGCAGGCGCATTACCGACTGGCGCGCATTTATCAACACATCGGCGAAACCGAACGCGCGCAAAAAGAAATGGAACTGTATGCCCGCGCCTCGGACCGTCTGACGGAAGAGAACGAACAGCACGAAAACAATCTCAATACCTTCGTCCTCACAATTCAGAAAGCGGCGACAGAAGACAAATAATTGCTTCCGCCGCCGGTGACTCTACGGATTCACCTTGGCTTTCGTGACGCTTTGGCTCTGCGATGCTGGGCCTTTTCCAAGACTCAGCATGTTCGCGAAGATCCGATACGACCCGGCGACGCCTTCTGGCATTTCGCGGTAGAACGCATAGGCGCAGTAAATGTAAGTCCCCTTCCCGTACTTCGCGTACAGTAGACCGCCTTTCTGCGGTTCCTGCCCGGGATCATGCGTTTCCAAGAGCGGCGTGTAATGGGAATCCCACGAGCTCAGGAATTTTGAACCCCGCTCCTCAACCCAGTGATCGAAATCCTTGCTCGTGATCTTATTCGGCCATGTGAATATGGGATTCGCCGGATCGAGGATCTCGACTTGCGATCCCTCATCCGTCACCTCCTCCGGGTTGTCGCCCATTTTGTACGGGTACGGACCAAAGTTGTGATCGTATTCAGGAGTGTTGTACTGGATGATCGCGACCCCGCCGTTCTTCACGTATTCAAGCAGGCGTCCATTGTAGGTCTTCAAGTCCGGCCGGGCGGCGTAGGCTCTTACGCCCGTCACGATCACGTTGTATTTCGAGAGGTCGCCGCTCGCGAGATCTTCCTGGGATAAGAAGTGCACATGAATTCCCAGGTTCACCAGCGCTTGTGGGATGTCATCCCCCGCCCCGGTGATGTACCCAACATTGAGCGAAGCGGCAACTTTGACATCCACGCCGACCGCTCTGTAGGTGGCGGGATAGTAGAGATTGTATGGCGTTAAACCGGGATATCCGATCGTGTGGTATCCCTCTTTGTAATCGCGTCCGTCGTAACTGGCGATGGCCGGAATCGAATAGGATTTCTCGTCGACCTTGTCCGGTGTTACGTGAAACATCAGGCCCTGGTCTTCGCCGTCTTTAGCGGTCGAAAACTCCTGTGCCGGCGCTTGCCAGCCTTGCGGCAATTCGAGTTTGACGGTGCCGTTTGCGGGTCCTTTCACGTTGCTGTGCACGGTCACCATGAGATCGAAGGCTTTCGAATTCAGCGGAACGATGCCGGCTCGCGGCGTCATCGATACCGAAATCGCAGGACCCACGATCAGCGGTTCGAGCACCAGTCCGGGTCCCGTCATGCGCTTCACCGACTGCACCACCTGGGCAATCTCGAACGGAACACCGTCAAAAGAGAGTTTCACTCGCGCCGTCAATGGGTAAGGCGCAAGCGGCCGATTGGCAAACTGAGGCTGATCGAGGGTATACGATGCCTGCTCGATGTCGGGCCGCGAAAAGTATGGACGCGTATAACCGGCATTGGACGGCGCCACCATCGTGAAGCGCAGATCCCGGGCCTCCTCGGTTTTTAATGGACCCGGAACACTCTCTTCCTGTTCGCTCTGCCACGAGTCACCTGGCGCATTCTCGAACTTCACCCCTTCCAGCACCACAGGCATCTTGCTCTGATTGATGGCATGGACCTTCACGTGAAACCGTTGTCCTGGCAATGCCACCTGAAACGTTTCCGGATTGCGCAGAAATCGCGCGAAAGGCCCGGTGGGTTCCTGGTCCGGCGCAACCGTGGATTCGATCGAGAGTCCCAGCGACTCGGCGAGTGCATTTTCGAACTGCGATTCTTTCACCTTCAACTCGTGGCTGACGTCGTACTTCTCGTCTGCCGACAGATTGCTCGACTGCACTTTGTCCAGCAATTCGCGTGTCTGCTTCAAGCCGGCGGCAAGCGCGGGGGAGACGATCTCCGCGTGTTGCGCCGAGAACTCCGAGATCGCTTTTTCGATTAAAGAGTTGATCTGTCCCAGCCCGTCTTTCAGGAACGCCGTATCTCCTTGCGGCGCCAGGCTTGCAATTCCCGTGAGGGAGACGTCCACGGAATCGAAGAACGAACTCTCTTTTTCCTCGACCGGGACAGATGACGCGAAGCGGTGATACTCCGCCATGTCTGCCTCCGCTGGCGGCAACCCTGTCCCTCCATCCTGAGATTTCTGGAAGCCGAGTCCGACGGTTGAAATCTGTTTGTAAGTCAGTCCGAGGAGCGGATTATAGGTTCCTTCCGGCACCTGCAATGTAGTGGAGAGTCGCCCTTTCTCGATCGTCCCGTTCGTGTAATTCTGAAATTCTGCAGGATAAAATTTCCCGTCGGCGTAGTCGTAGATCCCTTTCTCGGTGATCATCGCGAACGGCACGCGCGCGTAGACCTTCAGCGGTTTCCAGGGACGCAGCCCTTCACTGAATTGTTCCGGAAACATCTTCGGATCGCCGGCAGCCTTGAATGCTTCCTGTGCCATCTGGCCGGCCACCTGGTGATTGCCGTGCCCGTCTGTCCTGCCTCCGACAAACACTGAGGTGATCACCAGCGGCCGGGTCATACGAATCACGCGCACCACGCTGGCGAGCACCTTGTCATGCCCCCACTTGTCGAGCGATTCTTCTTTCGTCTTCGAGAATCCATAGTCGATCACCGAGGTCCAGAACTGCTGGACGCCGTAATAGCGCCCTGCGTTCAGCAATTCGTTCGTCCGCACCAGGCCGAGGGCGTCGAAATAGTCCGCAGACATCACATTCGCTCCGCCCTCTCCACGGTTAAGGGTGAGCAACGTGACGCGCGCTCCCTCTCCGCGCGACTCATACGTGAGCATGCCCCCGTCTTCGTCGTCCGGATGCGCCGTGACCATCAACAAGCTCGCGCGCGTGTGGAGTTTCTGCAGGCTTTGCCACAAAGCGGCGGCGCCGCGATCAATCGCTAAAGGCTGTACCGAAATCACGGGGTCCCGGTTGACCGCGGTGGGAGTCTGCGCTCGGGCAGCAAACGACCATAGCGAAACAACGGCAACCACCTGCGCCACCGCTCCAAATGATTTCTCCCCTAACCGAAAGGCCATAACTGTTCCTCGATTGCGATGAAAGTTCGGATCGTTTGAAACCGGCTCCTGCCACTTTCCCGGGAGCCGAAGGCTTGCCTGTCATGCGAATTGATGGAATGCGGAAAAGACGTGTAGTGAATTTCGATCGCGATGCCATCGCTGTTTCGCATCTGCGGCGGAAATTCTACCTGTTCAAAAATCTTTGTCAACGCTATTCCCAAAACGTTTTGGCAAAATTTGCTTCCGGCGGCGGGCAGCGGTTCGTCACACTCCTTTTCGTGGGAACCGGATGCGCAGTTCAAGAATGTTCTTGACAAAGTTATTTTTGCCAGTGTAAACATGCCGAATCGTTTCGGGGTGTCGGGGATCCATCACAACAAAACAACGGGGCTCATAGCCGAAAAATCCGATCTGGTTTCCAATTGTCAGGTCGGCGTTCGTTCTGGTTTGAGGCGACCGTTAGGAGGCGGCATGATGCGAGAAGCTATCGTTCGTAGATATCTGATTTGCGTCAGTGTGCAAATTGCGGTGCTGGTTCTGCTGGCATCGTTTGGGTCTGCTCAGATCGATCGCGGTGCCATCGTCGGCAGGGTTATCGATTCTTCCGGCGCCGTAATCCCCGGTGCAACGATTACCGTGACCAACACCGAGACCGGTGTGGTGTTGACCACTCGGACGAATGGCGCGGGAGAATACCAATTTCTTGCCCTGAGCCCCGGAACCTACTCCGTCAAAGTTACCGCGTCCGGGTTTGAGACCAGCATCCGCCAGGATATCGCCCTGCACGTGCAGGATCGCCTTTCCATCGATGCCAGCATGAAGCCCGGCGCTGTCTCCCAGGAAGTAGTGGTCACCGGCCAGGAGCCGCTTCTCCATACCGAAACCGCCGATATCGGGGAAGTCGTGGATTCGCGACAAGCCAACGACCTGCCCTTGAACGGCCGTCGCTATGCCGACCTCGCGCTACTCGAGCCGGGCGTCCAGAAGTTCTACGCCGCGAACAACCCCGCGCCCGATCGTTTCAGCGCCAATGGCAATCTAGAAACCCAAAACAATTTCCTGCTCAACGGAATCGATAACAACTCGTTTTCAGAAAATCTCCAGGAGTTCTCCGTCCAGGTGGTGCAGCCTCCGCCGGATGCGCTGGAAGAGTTCCGCGTGCAAACGCGAACGTATTCCGTCGAATTCGGGAACTCAGCCGGTGCTGTCATCAACGCAACCATCAAGTCAGGGACCAACGGCTATCACGGAGATCTCTTCGAATTCCTGCGTAATAGCGCATTCGACGCAAACTCGTGGCTCTCCAATCACACCGACCAGCCAAAGGGACGTTTCACCCAAAACCAGTTCGGCGGCGTGTTCGGCGGCCCGATCATCAAGAACAAATGGTTCTTCTTCGGCGACTACCAGCGTTTCAGCAGCCGTCGTTCCACCACCATTCAGAGCACGGTTCCAACGCCGCTGATGAAGCACGGCGATTTTAGCGAGTTGAATCAATCGGGAATTCATTCCTCCGTTGCTGGCCAGTCAGGTTGCGTTTCGGGGAACGTCATTGCGAGTGGCTGCATCGATCCGGTGGCAGCGAATTTAGTCGCATTGTTTCCGAACCCGAACATCCCCCAGTATGTCGCGACCGAAGGCACGCCCGGAAGCTGGACAGGCAATCCTAATTACGTCTACAACGCGGCTGTACCTGACGATGTTTATTCCCTTGATGGACGCACCGACTTCGCGATCAATCAAACCAACCATATCTTCGGCAGCTACAGCTACTACAACGTGAATCGCCAGGATCCGCCCTGGACGGGCAACGCTGCCGTGGGCGATGGTAACTTCGCCACCCAGTACCGCATTCACACCCAGCAGATTTCGCTCGGTTGGACGAAAAACATCACCAATAGCTTGCTGAATGATGCGCGCTTCGGCTTCAGCCGCGATTTCGCGCATAGCGATCCGGTTGGTGTGCAACTGGGCAAGTCACTCGCACCCGATTACGGATTGACCGGCATTCCCGTCACCGAAAATACTGCCGGCTTGCCGCCCATCGAGATCAACGGCCTCACCCGCATGGGCACCTCGCCCTGGCGCCCACAGTTCCAGATTTCGCAGGCTTGGAATTTCATTGAAAACCTCGCGTGGCTGAAGGGAAAGCACAGTTTCAAGTTCGGGTATCAATACCTCCGCCGCAGCGACAACTTCGCCGACGTTCGAGCACCGCAAGGCGAATTGCAGATCAACGGCATCTACACCTATGGTGCAAACCCGGATGGCTCCTCCGCTTATGGTGTTTTCGGGTTGCCCGACTTCCTGCTCGGCAACGTCGATGCTACCCACTTCACCACGCCGCTGGTCGTCCATTACTTCACGCCGGGTCACTCGTTCTACGCGATGGATACATGGCGCGCCAACTCTGCTTTGACGGTCACGTATGGATTGCGCTATGAGCTTTTCGCTCCGCTGATGGATCGCACGAATCAAACTTCCAATTTCAGCCCTGCGAATGGGGGCAGCATTGTCAGCGCAGCGGCGGGAGCATCGGGGTGGAAGGACCGCTCGCTCATCAATCCCGATCGCAATGACTTCGCGCCCAGACTGGGCATCGCCTATCAGTTGGCAAAGAAAATGGTCGTGCGCACCGGCTTCGGTGTCTTTTATCAGCATACAAACCGAATCGGCTCGGAAAGCCTAATCCAATTGAATCCGCCGTTCTTACAAGACGTGCAGTTGAACTCCGGAAGCGCTCCTCTCTTCCAGTTGCAGAACGGTTACCCGCTTAGCACCATTACCGGCGGACCGTTGGATCTGACGCAACTGCAAATCCGCGCACAAGACCCCAACCAGCGTTCGGGGTATGTCGAGCAAACCAGTTTTGGCATTGAGTATCAGGTGTCCAACGATACCGTTGCTTCCGCCTCTTACGTCGGGAATTGGGGGCGCAAGATGAATCGTTTGCGCGACGGCAATCAGGGAACGATCACCGGAACGGATAATGGCTGCCCGATCGTGAGCTTCCAATATCCCAACCTGAATTCATCGTCCCTCGTGGACACCTATACCGGGAGCTCGCCTGGTACCTGCGCCCTGAGCGGCCAACATGCGTTTTTGGAACTTGCTACGAACGACGGCAATACCGATTACAACGGGCTCGAGTTATCCCTGCGCCGCACTATGTCGAAAGGCCTCGCTTTCGCAGTGAATTACACCTGGAGTCACGGCATGGCGGACTTCGGCGACAACCTGACCTTGGATCCCTTGCCGCAGAACGCTCACGACTACGCCACCGAAATGAGCAATTCCAACCTCGATATCCGCCATCGTTTCATCGCGAACTTTACTTGGGATTTGCCAATTGGAAAAGGCAGGAAGCTGCTCAATTCAGGCGGCGTCGCGAATGCCATCGTCGGCGGATGGCAGTTCAACGGAATTATCAACCTTCAGACGGGGACTCCCTTCGACGTCTATGCGCCGGACCAAAGCTTCACTGGATTCTCGCATAACTCTTACGCCGATTGCGTCGGTGACCCATTTGCAGGGGCCAGCAGCAATCACAACGTGTACACCTCGACCGGATTTTTCATCAACCCCGCCGCCTTTGCTCTGCCTGCGCCCGGAACCTTCGGCAATTGCCGCCCACGCGCATGGCACGGACCTGGCATTGAAGAAAACGACCTGAGCCTGTTCAAGGAATTCCAATTCAACGAACGTTTCCGCTTACAGTTCCGTACCGAATTCTTCAATGCGTTCAATCACCCGAATTTTTCAAATCCCAGCAATTTCTTCTTTCCCGGTAATAGCGGATTTGGAAAAGTGACCGGAACGCTGTCACCAATTCTCGGCACCGGATCGGGTGGTCCCGGCGATCCTCGCGAGATTCAGTTTGCCCTGAAGTTGTATTTCTAAGGCTGCACCTCAACCCTCCGACCTGGCCCTTATGCGAATTGAGGGCCTTTTTTCTTGCCCAGGAGAACTACCGGCACTCACCAGCCGTTTCAATGTAATGACGATATCGAAAAGCGAACTGGAGGCGAATGGCTTTTCGTCGCGCGACTGGCTGATGCTGCTATTTACCCTCCCGACCAGTCAAGCGAGCAAGCGCGTGGAGGTCTGGCGGCAGTGGCAAAGCTGCAATCACCGGGGACTTCGTGCTCACTGCTGCCGAGGTCAATCCTGTGATCCGTGCCCTTACGAAAAACGGAATTGCGGTCACTGCATTGCACAGCCACATGCTGAAAGAAGAGCCTCGGTTGTTCTTCATGCATTTCTGGGCGAATGACGATGCGGTAAAGCTGGCGACCGGACTGCGTGCGGCCGTCGAGGCTACCAACGCAGCAAGATGACTCCCGACCGGAAGCCGACCGAGCACGAATCGAAAGAAGCGACGCTGACAGAGTTCGTCGCGTACTTTCTTCGACTCGGTGCGATTGGGTTCGGTGGACCGATTGCCCTCGCGGGCCACATGCAGCAAGACCTCGTCGATGACCGCAAGTGGATTCCCAACGAAGATTACCTGGAGGGCTTGGCGCTAGCGCAACTCGCGCCAGGCCCCCTTGCTGCTCAACTCGCGATCTATCTCGGGTACATTCATTCGGGTGTATTGGGCGCTACAGCCGTAGGGATTGCCTTCGTGCTGCCATCGTTCCTGATGGTGCTTGCATTGTCTGCCGCATACGTTCGGTTCGGCGGGCTGCCTTGGATGCAAGGGATGTTTTACGGCATCGGTGCCGCCGTCATCGGCATCATCGCGCGTTCTGCCTACAAGTTGACCAAGCTGACACTCCGAAAAGACAAGCTGCTGTGGGGCATGTTCATCGTTTTGGCGGCGACAACGGCATGGACCTCGCGGGAAATCGTATGTCTGTTCATTTTGTGCGGAGTCGTGAACTTGTTCGCAAGTGGCTTTTTTAGGCCATTGTCCGCAACGGGCGTCTCGTATTCGTTCGTTGCGCCCGGAATGTTTGCCGTTCTCACTCCTAATAGGCTTTTCCTACGAATCCTTGTGTACTTTGGCAACGCAGGCTTGTTCGTCTTCGGCAGCGGGCTCGCGGTAGTTCCATTCCTATACGGTGGAGTGGTGCAGGAACATCATTGGCTTACGGACCGTCAATTCGTCGATGCCATCGCGGTCGCTATGATCACACCGGGGCCGGTAGTGATTACGGTGGCTTTCATTGGTTACCTCGTGTCGGGTGTCTCCGGTGCCACAGCGGCGGCCATCGGAATATTCCTGCCCGTGTATCTCGTCGTCGTGCTACTCGCGCCCAGTTATAAACGGTGGGCGAAGAACCCCCAGCTCAATGCATTTGTCCGTGGGGTGACGGCTGCTGCAACGGGAGCGATTGCTGGCGCGGTGATTGTACTGGCCCGCCGCTCTGTTTACGATTTGCCGACTGTTCTAATCTGTGCGGTCAGTGTGGCGGTCCTGTTTCGCTGGAAAGTGCCAGAGCCGTTACTGATCGCAGCTGCGGCCATCGTTGGTTTAATCGCACGGCATGCCTGACAAAGGCGCTGTTCAGGGAGCCTGTATTGGATTATTGGCTCTTCTTATAATTCGACTTCTGGGTAGCTAAGACGACACGCTCCGGATGAGACTTCCGGCGCAGCGTGCCATCTTCTGCTATACATAGCATCCCGGGCTGCGCTCCACAAACAGGACACACCTTCTCGACCTCTTGCGTGCCGCCCATGGTCAGTATCGTAGCCGGGTGATCGTCACGCTCCAAGGCTCGAAGGTGTCGGATTCTTTCTGCTGAGAAGTCGCTTCTACCGCTTGTCAAAGGGGTCTAATTTGGAAGTGTCCTAGGCTTCATGATTCGCAGAACAGGATGACCATCAATATTCTGTAAGGGGAAATACACTAGATGCGTTTCAGGATCGACGGAGACTGTGTGCGCATGCGGCATGGAAAGAGTGCCCACCGTCGTCAAGCTTTTCCCGTTCTCCTGAAACACCGTCACGTTCCCGGATTCAGCCGACACATACAGCCGTTTGAGGCCGGTATCGAAAGCCAACACGTCCGGGTCCTTCCCTACAGGATAAGTCGCGAGCACGTGCATGTCGTTCAGATCGATAACCGCAATCCTGTTATTTTCCTCCCCTGCCACGAATGCCAACCGTGCATCGACGTCGAGAGCGATTGCCGTGTGGACTTTCAATCCCGGTCACCGGATAGCGGGCAAGAATCTTCGCGGTGCTCGGATCAATGGCGACCAGTTCGTTCTTTTCATGCACGGCAACAAGGATGTGGCCAGAGCCCGGGTCATAGATCGTATTCCCAGCGCCTCCTCCGAGAGGGACGGTCGTAACCAGAGAATTCGTCGCTGGGTCGATGACGGCATCCGCGTCTCCGTGCTCGTCGGAAACAAACACTCGCTTTGCGTCAGGCGCGTATGCTATGCCATCTGGATAGTTCACTGGACCGACTTTAGCGAGCGTCTTCAGGCTCTCCATATCGACAATCGCAACTTTATGCTCTCCAGTCACCGAAGCAAATACTTTGCCCAGCTCAGGCACAGCACACACGAGTGAGCCTCGGCGCAGCACTCCAAAGATCGGGCGGAACGACCCGTGTCCGTGCGGCTCGGGGAAGAAGTACAAGAAATGCTGCGGCGGGGCGACTGTGAACTGAACCGCGCAGCCCAATACCTGATGAAAATGTTTCACAACGTCGCGAGCAGGCGAGACGGGTGTACTATGGTGCCGTTTTCGAGATCAAGAAGGAAATCCGTGCTGAAAGGGGTTGCCATGGAAAGGCGTGAGTTCTTAAAGATGGGAACGGCGGCGGGTTTGGTAAGCTCGGCCAAGATGCTCGAACCCCTCGCGCAGGCGGAGCAAGCTCGCAGCAGCGCAAAGCCGATTCCGAAAAGGAAGTTAGGCAAGACCGGCGAGGAACTTTCCATCATCGGCTTCGCGGGCATCGTGGTCATGGAAAACAGCCCGTCATTTGCCAGCAATATCGTAGCGGAAGCAGTGGACCGGGG
>PLWX01000297.1 GCA_003151155.1 Acidobacteriaceae bacterium | reverse complement strand
AGGGCCTCTTCCGCTACGCTCCAGAGGCCCTTCTACCCCGCATACTCAACAAACCTATCTTGCAACTACTGGCCTACTTTTACTCCGCCCCAGTGGCCTGGTTTTACTCCGCCCTTGACACACGCTGAAGCTTCAGAGTGAATTGGCAGCACTGCGGGAGAAGCGGTGCCGGGTCATCGAATTGTATGTTGACGGCGTCGTCAACGCGACGGAGCGCGACCACGCCCCGCGCTGCTGGTGATTCCGACCGGGAAGGAGTGGTTCGTGATTTAGCCATTGATGAATCTGATGTAGATTCGCCTATCATCGTATTACACACGTGTATCGCGTCGATGAGGAGCTGTTGATTTCCTCTAAGACAACCGAAAATCAGCAACGACGAGATGAGTCCCGCAAATAAGAGGTGTCCGGGGGAAACGACTGGGCTTCTTGAACAGTGTGGCAAATCTCTGCTTGGATCAGGCTTATTGACGCGAGCTGGGGAGATGTTTGGGAAATGAGCGCGCAATTGGGCGAAGTCTCGGTTACGCGACATCATCCCTTCTGCCGTGCTGAGCTTCGAACCGATTTCCCTCTTGATCGTCGACAAGAATGCGCGCCGCATTCTGCAATGTTTCGGCGTCCTTCTGCAGCTTTGCAATTTGTGCGCGCAAGGCTTCGACCCGACATTCCTTCTCTTGGATATTCTCTGGTATGGTCGTAGAAAATCTTGCGAGCGGCGGTATTGCCGCCTAATGCATTTGAAATATTACAGCACCATCTCGTTTTCATCACTGAACCACTCCGAATGGACCATGCCGCCACAAAGGGGGGAGTGCCATTGTTAGTTCTCAGAACCAAAATAAAAGTTGATGAAACCCGGCCCTATGATTTCCAGGTATATACCTACAGTTCCCTGGTCATTAAGAACCTATTGCTTGAGTGCTGTCTTCGGCGATAGGAGGATTTCGCATCAGCTCACGTCCCGTAGATCATCGAGTTGCATCTTTGCGGATGGCAAGATTATCTCCGCCGACGCCTTGCTCAACAGATAGGGTCATGCGTCCCACGCGTTCGATTTCTATGGTGATCCGGTCGCCAGACCTAATCGGTCCCACGCCCGCGGGCGTACCCGAAGCGATGATGTCGCCCGGATACAGCGTCGCTACCGAAGACGCCATTGAGATCATGTTGGCTACGTCCAATATGAGGTCCCGAGTATTTCCATGCTGGCGGAGCTCGTCGTTGACCCACAATTTCAAGTCAAGTGCGCTCGGGTCGCCGACTTCGTCTGCTGTAACAAGCGCGGGGCCGATAGGGCAGAAACTATCGTAAGACTTTCGCATGACCCGGTCTTCCTTCCCTCGTACCGTAACATCAATGAGGCAGGAATAACCGAAGACGAAGTCGAGCGCTTCAGCGGTGCTGACATGCCTCGCAGTTCTGCCGATCACAATCGCCAACTCGCATTCATGATGGATTTCTCGCCCCGGCAGATCTGGCAGCATGATCGGATCTTGGGGGCCACTCAATGAGGAGCTTGCCTTAAGAAAAAACCCATCGCGGTCTGCCCTAAGCGTCACATTCCTTTCTTGGCCGTGTTCCACGTAATTCACTGGATAAGCGATGACCTTGTTCGGCCAAAGGATGGGCGTCTCAAGCGTAGTCTGCTCCAAAGGAACTCCCAAGGATTTAGTGAGTCCTTCCAGCTTGGGGCGGACGGCATTGAAATCTTTGATGAGCTGCACCATACCAACTGGAGGCCAAGCCTCTGGTTCTAGGCCGATCGAAATCGTCGCATCATGGATCAATCGATCTTCTAGCACCCCAATGCGCCCTCCGCCGAACCTGACCAGTTTCACCTATCCTCCTCGTGTCTAAAACGCGCCATTTGACCTAATGCAGCTGATTTTGCTCGATGTGATATTTGACTAACGCCAGCGATCGGTACAGAAAATGCACGAATTTCCCGTACGGGGCGCTGACAAACATGGCAGCGACCAACCCGAGGTGAATGGTGAGCAAGCTCCCCATTGCCGGAGTACCGCGTAGGGCTAGAGTCAACATGCCACTCAATGAAACTGAACCGAGGGTCGCGAGAAATACAAGATCTAATCTGGCTGCGCCCGCCCCACCTGGCGCCGGATCGCTCTTGATTTTGTACCAAGCTAGACCTGCGGTTCCGATGATCATGGCTACCCCACCTGCGCTGCCGAAAATGACCGGGGCGCTGCTGAGTGAGTACGGAGGCAGCCAGCCGAACAGATCTTGGTAAATGGCGGCGAGCGTTGTCGATGTGAGAGCGGCCAGGAATCCCCAGGAAACAAAAGAATGGTAGACTCGGCGAACTGAAGACGGTTTTTCTTCTGGATATGAACACCCAGCTCCACCGCCAGCAAGATTTCGCAAGCTTAGCGCATCGCCTACGGCTTGTGTAACTGCTCTGATGCTCATCGGCCGGGTGGGGGCGTTCCCCTGCTCCCGCCAGAACCGAACACTGGCCGCCAGCCAGATTGTGACCCCATAGAAGAATAATGTGATCGCTGGAATTACCATCGCGAGGTATGGAATGACGTGATAAAAGGCGCCTGGGCCGCGATGGCTAGCAAACATCTGAGTTGGACTGACGAGCACGGTGCCCAGTACCACAACCAAGGCGGCCACAAACAGCGCCAGAGCAATCCCGAGCCATCGATCCGTAAAAGACCGTGCAAAGAAGGCTGGCCAACTCCAACGCTTGTAACTCGCCACTCGCACATCTGACATTATCTGCGGAATGTTGATAGCGAATTCGTGCGGGTCGGAATACATGCAAGCGTAATAGCAAGCCCGGCAATCGTGACAAAGGTTAGAGAGGTAAAGGACGTCACCCTCGGCAAAAGTCCGACGAACCTCAATAGCACGAAATACCGCGCAATACCCTTCGCAGTATCTGCAAGCATTGCATATGACTAGCTGGCGGTTAGCCTCTTGGAATAGAACAAGCTCGGGCATGAATGCCGGCCTCACTTCCTGCGAGTCGACCAAATACCGAGCCGATCGTGAGACCGAACCCGCCGAGATAGCCTTTGGTTAGGATATTTCCAGCCATGATTTCTCCAGCTGCGTACACGTTCTTAAAGGGAAGCTGGTTCTTATCGAGGACTTGCGATTTTTCGTTTACTGTTACGCCCATGTAGGTGAAGGTGATTCCTGGGCGGAGAGGAAATCCATAGAAGGGCGGACAATTGATCGGTATTGCCCAATTGCTTTTGGGTGGCTCGATTCCCCTAGTGCAAACGCCATCCAGATGATCCATTCGGAGATCGGCTCCCCAACTCGTCGCCCGGTTATAGGTCCCCAACGCTTCGACAAAAGCACTTGGGTCTAGTTTGAGCGCGCGGGCAAGGCCCTCCAAGGAATCTGCCTGAAAGGGCTTGTACATAGGAGGGAGAAACCGATTGATGGTCTTTGAGTCGACAATACAGTAGGCGATCTGCCCCGGCTGCTCTGCAATCAGGCCTCCCCAAATTGCGTACCGCTTGGGCCAGATATCCTCCCCCTCGTCGTAAAATCGACGAGCGTGCTGGTTCACAACAACCCCAAAGGGAATTGCATCCAGTCGAGTGACAATACCTCCATCGTATTTTGGCGCCCGCGCATCTACAGCGATCGCGTGGAAGCCCTTGGGATCGCCAATAGATTTCGCACCCTTCGTCAGCAGATTTGAAAGCATCGTGCCGTCGTTGTAAGGCGTTCCACGCACAATAAAGTTGTCCGCCGCCTCACCCCAGTGGCGTTTTAGCCACGCCAGATTGGACTCGAAACCTCCGGCCGCGATTACCACGGCGCTAGCTTTTATTACTTCCTGAGATTCGCCCCCGAGAACGGCGGCGCTAAACCTGCCATCTTCGATCAAGAGATCCTCGACCGAAGAGTCGTAACGAACGCTGATTCCCATGCGACCCGCGGTGCGGTAGTAGGTATTGAGAAGTGCCTTGCCGCCGCCCAGGAACCAGCGATTCGTTCGCCCGAGGTGCAGCGTGCCTGCGAGCGGCTGCTGCCAGCGGACACCATGTTCGGCCATCCATTCTGGGAGGTTGCGAGACTCACGGATCGCTAGCATGGCGAGCGTCAAGTTCGCTGGGCCACCCGTTACGCCGATAAGATCATCGAGAAACTCTTCCTCCGGGTACGGTCCAGAGAAAAAGCTGTCCACGGCAGCGTGAGCACATCGGATATTTCGAGTGTGCCTAGTATTTCCACCCCGCATGTTTTCCGGGGCGCGCTCAAGTACTAGCACTCGAGGGACATGGCGACGGGCGGCCATAGCCGCACACATTGCAGCATTGCCACCTCCGACCACCACCACGTCATAGTTTGGCATCATTTCCTGCTAACGAAGGATCGTCCCAACTCGACTTTATAAACAGAAATCTTATCAGACTCTCGTGTTCGATTTTAGGAACATCACGTTCAGTGTCCTGGCAATCAGCACCACTCAACTGGCACCTTGCCACCCTCCGTCAACGAACAAGGTTTGCCCGGTAATGAAATCCGATGCAGCACTTGCCAAGAAGATTGCGGCTCCAATCAAATCGCTCGGCTCTGCGAATCGCCCGAGCTTGATTCGCTTGAGTAATCGCTCCGCACGCTCCGGATTTTCCTGCATGTGACGCCGAGTGTTTTCACTGAGAGTTGCCGTTGGCGCGATAGCATTCACCCGTACTCCTAACGGCGCCCATTCGGATGAGAGGGCCGAAGTCATGTACGAGACTGCAGCTTTCGCAACACCATATGTGCTCTTTCCCATATCTGTGCTGGCGGACCACGTTGAACTCAAATTAATGATCTTCCCGTAGCCGCGATCGATCATCAGTCGGCCAATGAACTGTGAAGAAAAGAACGTCCCTTTGGCATGCAGATCCAGAACCCGGTCCCAGTCCTCTTCAGTCACCTCAAGCGCAGGCTTCGTGAATGCGAACCCTGCATTGTTAAGCAAAATTAATTCTTTCTCTTCATCTTTGAAAATTGTGCTCACTCCGTCCGCAAGTGACGCAATCGCATCAACTCTTGAGAGGTCTGCGACAATTACATGCGCTTTTCGGCCAGACGCTTCTACCTCATGTTGCAATCGTAAGAGGTTCTCGCGTCCTCTGGCGACGAGAACAACGTCAGCGCCAGCGCGGGAGAACGCGAGAGCGAAGGCACGGCCAATGCCTTCGCTTGCCCCAGTAATTACCGCGAGACGTCCATCCAATGCGAATGATGGAAGCGGTATCCCTTCGCTATTAGGCTTCGACGTCAGCGCGTCCTCCCCGTAGTTGCATCGAGTGGATGAGGTTCGATCACTAATCGTTCATCGAATGGATATGTTGAATAGATTTCCACGCCGTCATGAGTAACGATATGGTTATTCTCTAGCCGAATGCCGCCTATACCGACCTTGCCCACATATGGCTCGAAATTAAATACCATTCCTTCTTTGAGAACTACGGGGGCTTCCTTTGACGCATAGCTGAAATGTGGGCTTTCCCAAGGACACAGGCCGGCTGCGTGGCCAAGATTATCCAGTACATACGGTGCGGCGGCCTCAAACACTTCCGCGTTGGTCGCGCCCGGGCGCACTTTGCTCGCAGCATTAAAAAGGGCGTCGTAGGTTTTCTGGTGCATATCGCGCATCTCGGCTGTGGGCTTGACGTTTCCACAAACCCATGTGCGGGTGAGGTCGCCCCAATAACCGTTATAACCAGCACCGATATCAATGATGACTAAGTCTCCGTTTCGTATGATCCGGTCGGAAGTAAACCTGCGATAAGGAGCCGTATATGGTCCGGACGCAATGATGTTGGAACACTGAGTCCACTCGCTGCCTAAAGCGGTCATAGTTTGCCACGCAATCGCGAGAAGCTCGCACTCTTTGATTCCTGGGCGCAATGCTTCAAGCGCGCGATCGAGTGCGGCCTCAGTGAAAGCATTCGCCATTTTGAGGCATAGGATTTCGTCTTTTGTTTTTATCTCCTTGGCCCGCATTAGCACGCTTTGATAACCATCCGCAAATTCGGTATTGGGAAGGGCTTCGCGGATGGCAGCCTCGAGGCTGAAATCCCAAATGTCAATCCCGACCCGCTTTCCGGAAAAAGATCCGAAGAAGCTCTCGGCCTGTTCCACCCACCGCTTTGCTCCCCCTCTCTCGCGAAAATTTGCTCGGGGCTGAAATTGCTCCTTGTCAAACCACGGCATGCGGTAGCGGCACTGCTCAAAGTCCATCGTCCAAAGGATCGGCTCTTTGTCCCGCGTTAGAACCACAACGGCATTTCCAACGATAACGGCTGGCCCAAGATGATGCCGATAGCCCGTCAAGTAACGGGCATCCTCTGGACGGAAGATGAATAGTGCATCAAGATCTGAATTCTGGAGCGCGTCTTTGGCCCGCTGCAGCCTCTCTCGGCGCATCCGGGCTGGGTCGAGGCGCTCCTCAAAATCAACGGCAATTACTCCGATATCAGACATTTTGTTCTCCTCAAGTGAATAGATGTTTAAGTCCTGTGTCCATCAATCGAGCGGGGTCGAACTTTCCGCGTGTTTGCTTCAGCCATGAACCCATCCCCTAACACCCAAACCCGCTCTTGGATGGTTTCTACAACTGTCGGTGAAAGAGCAATGTGACTATCTCGCGAGACGTTCCCTCTTAAGTGGCAGAGCAATTCGCCTCTTCCCAATTTGCATTCGAGCGCTGTGGGACTATCAGCAAACAGAGGGCAGATGCGGCCACCAGCATTACCCCCAGGAAGCCATATCCGAAGATAAAGCTTCCTGTCAGCTTGTTTATGTACCCCACAGCGAGCGGCCCAAAAACTCCCCCTAAGCTCCCTAGCGCCGTAATAACGCCCAACGCTGTCGCTGATACATTGCGCGGAAGTGTCTCAGTCGGAATCGCCCAAAACGGACCAACCGCGCCGTATGTTCCGAGCGTCGCGAGGCAAACAAAGGCGAAAGCAAGAATTGGAGAACGTTGGCTAGCCAGCGAACCCAGCATTAAGAACGATCCCCCCAAAGCGAACGCAGCCGAAGCGTGGTAACGACGCTCTCCAGTTCTATCTGAGTGCCACGAGTTCAAGAGCATGGCTCCAATCGCGACAACGAAGGGGATAGTCGCAATGCCACCGATTCCGACATGACTCAGCTTCTTGGCCTGACCTAACGCGGTCGGTAGCCAAAAGAGGAATCCGAGCTCTGCGCTCATCCGAAGAAAAAAGATAATAACGAGGAGCACGACCTGTGGGCGAATGAGCGCCCGTAGAATCGGTTCGGGCCTGACTGGTTCCAATTCTGCGTTTTCACGTTCAAGTGTCGAGATAAGGTAATCTCGCTCTTTTGCTGAAATCCACGGAGCGTCGCGAGGGTGGTCATACACCATGCAAAGCCACAGTCCTACCCAAAGAAAAGGTAGCGCGCCCTCGACGATCAGCATTACTCGCCAGGGCCAATGGTCCAGAATCCATCCGGAGAGTGGGGACGATATGATGAGAGCCAATGGTCCGCAGACCATCCACATTGCATTGGCCCGTGCTCGCTCTCGTCGAGGGAACCAGTGCGACACTAGGACGAGTGTGGCTGAGAAAACACCACCCTGGGTGATCCCGAGGAGAAGACGCATCAACCAGAGCTCCTGCCAGCTCCGCACCAGGCCGCAGCCTAAGGCAGCAACACCCCACGCAATCATCACGATAGTGATGAAACGCTTGGCACTCCAAGTTCTTGCAAAGATTCCGCCTGGAACTTGAAGTACCAAATAGCCCCAAAAAAATACCCCTGCGATGTTTCCGGTCTGCGTGGGATCCATTCCAAGATCGCGACTCAAAGATGGCAACGCCATCGAGATGTTTGTTCTGTCAATGATCGAGATCGTATAGGTGATCAGTAGGGCCGGTATGATTCGTAACCACCGTTGTTCGGGCACGCTTGACCTCAACGAAAAATAAGCATCTCTTTCGAATTGCTCTCAAATACTCTGCAATATGTGCTAAGTCTGGTCGAATTGTTCACTCTGGTTCATTTTTGAAACCGCCATCCCCTCGGATTAACAGTCCGGTTGATGAGCCCGTAGGGTACTTCTCCCTTGAGGCAGGCAATCACTTGTGCGATCGCGTGAGCCTGGAGGCTTGAACGCGCCTCCTGACTGAGCCAAGCACTGTGAGGGGTCACGATGATCTTCGGATGTCCCATCAACGACGCCCGAGTTGATTTCAGTGTTTCCGAGTCCATGACGTCAAGAGCAGCACCCGCGATCGTCCCTGAATCTAATGCAACTAATAGTGCGACCTCGTCGATTAGCCCTCCGCGTGCGGTGTTAATGAGATAGGATGTATTCTTCATTTTACGAAATGCGTTCTTGCCGAACACATGACGTGTCTCATCGCTCAATGGAGCGTGAATTGATAAGAAGTCGGAGCGTTCGAGTAGCACGTCAAAAGCCACGCGCTCGACCCCTAGTTCGCTGGTGCGAGTAGCCCCCAGATAAGGGTCGCAAACCAGAATGTGCATCCCGAGTTGCGCCACTTTGCTTGCAAGTAGAGATCCAATCTTTCCCAGTCCGAACAGGCCGCAGGTCTGCCCCCGCAGTCGATGTAATTGAGGCATCTTGGCCACCGACCAGTGCTCCTCCTTCGCTAAGGACATCGCGGGCACTACTTGCCGGCTGAGCATTAGTAGGAGTGTCAGGGCGTGATCTGAGACTTCTTCGATGCAGTAGTCGGGCACGTTCGCGACCATGATGTTGTGTTTGGTGGCCGCGGCAATGGCGATCGTTTCAACCCCGATCCCGTAGCGAACTATGATGCGGCAACGCTCCATAGATGCGAGTACGCGTTCCGTAATCAGCGCCCGCCCTGCAAGCACTCCGTCAGCGTCCCTGCACAATTCGACGAGCTGATCCTCGTCCGCTGCCTGGCCCACGACTAGGTTCCAGCCGGCGGCCTCAACCGCGCGTCGTTCTTGGTCGATTTGGGGGAACCTGTGATCAGTGATCACGATTTTCATGTTCGCCGCATTGCGCGAATGCGAACGGCCTTCTCGGGTTTCGGATATCGCAATCCGTTTCATAAGCAAGAAATACGGGCGTCAAAATCTCGGGAAAAACAAGCCGAGTTACATCCGCAAGATCGGGGAGTACTGATAGATCTCATCGATCGACGGAAATTCCGCTAAGCCTCACGACTACCAGTTCACGCATCGAATGATTGTCGCTAAAACACTGACGTTGCTAGCCACGCAAGATACGTCGTTGTAGTGACGCTACGAAGCCGAAAAGAAAAATGGTTATCTGAAGACGGCCATTCTTATTGCCCACACGATTAAGAGGGCACTGACTGCATAGATAGTCCATTGCTGCGCTTCCTGTCAAACAAAAAATGAATTACCTATTCGCAATTATCAAAATGCCGAATTATCTATTCGCATACGAGAGTGATAAACTATGCACTTTGAGCTGAGATGGAAAGGCGAGAGTCGAGGGATCGGCGTGCATGTCGGCGCGATTGAAGGCCATGCACACATTGATCATTACGCATTGTGCACAGAATGAAGCAGTCATTCCGCGCAAGTGGCGAGTAATGGATCCCTAGAATGGGAGGAATCACCTATGAGTCGCAATTCTGCTGTTTCAAATAGGCAAAAGAAGGCTGTTCCTGCAGTTCTTCCCTCGAAACGAGGAAAGGACAAGGATAGGCAGTTTGTTGCCGCACTCGGAAGAGGACTTGAGATACTTCAGTGTTTCAGCCCAACCGAACCCGAGATCGGAAGTGCTGAAATTGCGGATATGATCGGATTGCCGCAGCCCACGGTTTGGCGATTGTGCTACACGCTCATGGCGAAAGGCTTCTTGACGCTTTCGCCATTTACTAAGAGATTGAGGCTCGGCATGCCCGTCCTGGGGCTTAGTCATGCCGTAGTTGCGGGCCAGTCGATTGCGGAGATCGCCCGCCTCCACATGCAATCGATCGCGGACCGCGTCGGCGGTACCGTTTCATTGGGAGCGCCAGATGGCTTGAAGATGATTTACCTGCAGCGTTGCGAAGGCCCATCTATCATCTTGGTCAACCATCGAGTCGGTTCGCGAGTGCCGCTTGGGTACTCTGCTTCGGGATGGGGCTATTTGGCAGGTCTACCACCGGAGACACGGGAAGGTCTACTGAAACAAATACGCGAAGCCGAAGGCCCAAGCTGGGCTCAAGTTGAGCGACGCTTCAAGTTGGCTCTCAAGGGTTATCAGAAAGATGGTTACATTGTGAATAAAGGCACTTTGCATCGTCAAATTAACGGAGTGGCTGTATCGATTCGATTTCCGGACGACGTCTCACACTTGTCCCTAAGCGCCAGCGGGATCAACTCCATATTCACAGATGAGAAGCTTCGGATGGTTGGCATGTCCCTTGTGGAACTTGCTTCGATGCTGGAAAGTGTTCCACCTGAGCAACGAATGCTGCACGGCCAGGACGGCAACGTACTTGAAAACATTTCGTTGCTTCCACGCAAAGAAGCAGATCCTGCTAAGCGCCTCGTGGATTAGCCAGAGTAGCGGAACTATTATGATTCCGCTCCCCAATTGCCGCTACGAAAAATAGGCATTTTCGCCTGACCCCGCTTTGCGGCGAGCCAGCTCGGTGCAGCCGCTGACGGAGTTGGTGAATCTCCGCCTCCGCTAAACCGCATAATTGGAGTGCCCGAGAATCACCGACGTTTTCCATAGACCAGCAAGCGGAACGTCATTGAACGAGCGATCCCCATCGAGTGGAATCCGCCCGCCGCGTGGTCAAAAACATTCGGTTGCTGACTCGACGAGGATTCGTTCGTCGTGTTCCCTGGGTCAAAGTCTGCGGTGTCGAGGAAGAGATGCTCTGTCTTCGGATCGAACGCCATCGTGTGAGCCCCCGGTTGCGTCTTCACGGTCGCTACAGCGCTAAACTTATCGGGCGATTCCTCGTGGAAAATGTGTATCATGCCTTCCCGCGTTGAAGTAAAGACGAGGTGCCTTCGTGGCTCATAGATGTTCGTGTCCACGCCGGCCCCAATGGCGAACGTCTGGACGATTTTGCCGTCATCGGCGTTCATAATCACGAGCGTTTTATTTCGGCCACCAATGAAGAGCCTTCGGTGTTTTTGGTCCATCGCAATGGCCGTAGCCATTGTTCCGGGTGCAATAGGCCACCTGAATTTGATTTTAAGTGAGCGAGAGTCAAGCGCTACCACCTCATTCGTATCCCCGATATTGTTATAGATTATTCCGTGGCCATCTGCGACCGCATACTCGGGACGACCTCCGATCGGTACTGTAGCTATCACGACCCCGCTTGCAGGATCAATGACAGTCGCATCGTGAGTTCTTCCGTTGAAGGTGAATATGTGCTTTGAAGCCGGATCGTAAATAATGCAGTCTGGATTGCCACCGGTTTTCACTTCACCAAGAACCTTTAGTGTGGCCAGATCGAAAATGACTACCTTGTCCCCACCGCCATCACTCACGAATCCGCGACCAAATTCCTTGACAATAGCAACACCGTGAGCAAGACGCAGGTCGGAGATTTCGCCAATCAAGGAGCCGTTATCGGCATTCACAACGTTTACATGGGCCGTGTGCGCAAGAAATAGTCGCCGCGTTGGTTCATCGAGCGTAATGGAGTCCCAACCCCCTTCTCCCCCGAGGGTGTATGTCTTAATCAATTTGTACTCATTGGGTGTCGACGCTGAAAGTGCAGAGAATCTAAAAGACAAGAACAGCACGCATGTGACGAGGCTAGCTCTCAAGAAAATCTTCATACACCCCTCTCTTAACTTCGTGGAAAACTCATCGTCGTTCGAGTTCCGTGACTGGCGATCCGGCTGATTCCGAAAAGATTCGTATCACAACCGAACCATGGAATTAAATGGTGTCAGCATGTCAGATTCTGTCGCTCCGAGAACGGAAGCAATATACTTCAGACTTCGATCATCGGGCGACTGCATACTACCACTCTCCGCCTTCCCTAATATCGATGAACATCGTGATGTCAACATCTGTAATGGCTAGTGAGCGACCGATGCCTTGCATCGCGGCCTCCAAGGTCTGCACCCGCGCATTAGTTTTGGTGAATCGGCAATTCATCATCAACGCCTCTTGCGAATAGCGAATTCATTTTATTCTTGACAACAATTCTTTGCGGGAGTACGAATGTGTGCGCTTTGGATCGCATTGGTTTTTGAGAGCCTACTAGGCAGACGCAAATGAAAGTCCGCACCCACAGATCTTTTTGTGCGGCGGTACTAGCGGCACGGGGAGATGCTCTACGTTACTCCGAACCCAGGACTCTGCGAACGGCCTCCATCCCAGATCACGCATGCTGTCCTCAAATACAGGCAAAATGAAAGGAGCTCTCATGAAATGGATTTCGAGGCTATCGGGGGAGGCCGCCGCGCTACACTTTGCGATATCGCTGACAAAACCGTTTCGCAGGGCTCGGTTTGTCACCGCATTCACATTCGCGGCATTGCTCACGATTTCTTCTTATGCGCAAGTTGGCGGATCTGCAATGACAGGCACCGTAACCGACGACTCGGGCGCCGTCATACCCAAAGCTCAGATCTCGATTGAAGATGTCTCCACTGGTTCAGTGCGAACCGTCCTTACGGACAAGAACGGATTCTACACAGCACCCAACCTCTTGCCCAGCAACTATGAAATCAGCGCCTCCGCCCAGGGATTTTCCACTGTGGTGCGCGATGTCATGCTAACCGTAGGTGCCCAGCAAGTTCTGAATATCACGATGAAAGTAGGACATGCCACTAGTCAACACGTGGAGGTTGTCGCAGATGCCCCGACCATTCAATTAGGTAATGCAACTGTGAGTGCCGTGGTTGACTCAAACACCGTTCGAGAGTTGCCCTTGAACGGCCGCGATTGGACCCAACTTGCGACTCTACAGCCTGGGATCACCTCGGCGGCCTCGTTACAGCCTAGTGCTTCCGCGGGCGAGCAAAGGGCCGCCCGCGGTTTCGGAGTACAACTCACGATTTCGGGCACCCGGCCTCAACAGAACGGCTACTTCATCGACGGCATTAACGTCAACGATTACGTTGGCGGCGGGCCGGGAAGCGTAGTTGGTGCCAGCTTGGGCGTGGATGCTATCAAAGAATTCTCGGTTCTGACTAGCAATTACACCGCAGAATATGGAAGAACCTCCGGTGGGGTAGTTAATGCCGTCACCAGGTCGGGGGGCAACAGTCTTCATGGAGACGCCTACGAATTCCTGCGCAACAGTGCGCTGAACACGCGAAATTACTTCGATGGCCCAAGCATCCCGGAATTCCGACGGAACCAATTCGGTGGGTCTCTAGGCGGGCCAATCCAGAAAGATCGAACTTTCTTTTTTGGAGACTATGAAGGACTTCGCCAGAGCCTGGGCACCACTACTGTGGACACTGTGCCGTCCCTCGATGCGCGCAATGGACTGATTCACAATGACGACGGCACCACTACTACGGTTACCGTTGACCCTTCCGTGCGTCCTTACCTGGGTTTGTGGGCGCCCCCTAATGGGCCTCTATTGGGCGTGGGGAATACAGGTACGTTTTCGTTCTCCGGCAGTCAAGTTGTGAACGAAGATTTCGTAACGGCGCGCATCGATCACAGGTTCTCTGAGAAGGATAGTCTCTTCGGCAGCTACCAATATGATAACGGCGTGCTTAATCTTCCGGATTCACTCAACACGGTTGAACTCGGGAATCAGACGAAGCGACAGTTCGCGACGATACAAGAAACTCACATATTCAATCCGCAGCTGCTCAATTCGTTTCGCTTGGGATTAAACAGGAATAGCGCGATAAGCCTCAGCCTCACGGCGATTAACCCTTTGGCCGGGGACCCGAGTTTAGGTGCAGTGCCTGGACAAAACGCTCCTGGAATCTCTGTCTCCGGAATTACCGCATCTGCGGGAGGTGTGAACTCCGGAACAAGGGTAAGAAAGACAATTAATGCCTATCAGTTTTTCGATGATGTCTTTCTCACCAAAGGGATTCACAATCTGAAATTTGGTGTTTCTGCTGAATTGGATCAAGTGAATGAAATATCGATTTCCCAGCCTGGTGGGGCGTTCAAGTTTGGCTCACTTACGTCGTTCTTGAGCAACACACCCAGTTCCTTCGCGGCCGGGCTTCCTGGAACCCTCACCCCGCGAAACCTTCGACAATACATTATCGGTAGTTACTTTCAGGATGACGTTCGCTTGAGATCTAACTTCACTCTCAACTTGGGGTTACGCTACGAGATGTCAACTGACGTTACTGAAATTCGCGACAAGTTGACTTCGGTGCGTAATATATTTGCAGATCCAAGTCCTCACCTTGGAGATCCTCTTTTCTCAAATCCGACTCTACGAAACTTTGCGCCGAGAATAGGCTTCGCATGGGACCCATTCAAAGATGGCAAGACCTCGATCCGAAGCGGCTTCGGGATATTTGATTTTCTTCCTTTAACCTTTGATTACCTATCGATGGAGGCGAACTCCGCACCGTTTTTCCTGCAGGGATCAGCACACGGTCTGGCACCTGGAGCATTTCCGACCGGTGCATTTTCATTGCTTAGCGCCGGTTCCACCTTTCGCACAGCTCACATCCAACCGGATCCCTCGCGCAGCTACGTTATGCAGTGGAACCTGAGCGTCCAGAGAGAATTGGCTTCTAACCTTACAGCGACGGTCGCATACGTTGGCAATCACGGCATTCACCTGCCGTTCCATGCTGACGATGCCAATATCGTATTACCCACGCTGACTTCTGCTGGCTATATCTGGCCCAGTCCGATCGGCAGTGGGACGTTGCTAAATCCTAATATCGGGCGCATGGATTATTTAGATTGGGAATCAAGTTCATCTTACAACGGTCTCGAAGTAGGAATGTTGAAGAGGATGGCTCATGGTTTCCAGATACAAGGCTCCTACACGTGGAGCAGAGCAATCGACACGGGATCTGCGACTACGATTAGCGATCCATTTGCGAATTCTATTACGAGTTTGCTCTTCTTTGACCGTGCTGCCTTTCGTAGCGTCTCCGACTTTAACGTGAGTCAAAATCTGGTGGTCAACTACATATGGACTCTCCCGAACAAGAAATCGCTAAGGGAGCCGATAGGGTGGGTGACTCGAGGATGGCAACTGGGCGGCATCGTGCAGCATAGCACCGGGCTTCCTTTCACTGCCCTCATTGGCGGTGATCCTCTTGGAGAAAATAGCGCCGATCCGTTTGACTATCCAAATCGTCTGACGGTTCCGGGATGCAAGTCGCTGGTCAACCCGGGCAACGTGAACAATTACATTAAACTCAATTGCTTTGCTCTCCCGACGCCTACGACCGCAATTGACTCGTTATGCACGCCTTTTGCGGCTGCGCCAGGAACCTGCCAGAATCTCATTGGTAATGCAGGACGCAACGAACTGGTTGGGCCGGGACTCGTCAACGTTGATTTTTCGATCTTCAAGAACAATCACGTGAAAGATAAACTTAACGTGCAATTCCGCGCAGAAATTTTCAATGTGTTCAACCATGCGAACTTTGCGGCACCCGTTGCGAATAGTGCTCTGTTCGACCAAAGTGGGACGGCGATAGGTGGCGCGGGAAGGATCACTCAGACAACCACTGCGAGCAGACAAATTCAGTTCGCCATAAAGCTCATATGGTGACATCCAAAATCCGACAACGCAGGCGTAGGTGGGAGGCCGAGTTGAAGCCTATATAGCTGTGCTCCGGTCGACTCTGGTTACGGCAACCTCAATGCGGAAAGTTAAAAGGAGAAATCGAATGCGAACAGGGGTTTTATCGATGCTGCTGGTGGTTTCGATGTTCGGCTTGGCGCAAGGACAGGAGACTTCTAAAGAGACAACAGCCGGCGATGAGGCAGCTATCAATGAAGTTACCAAAATTGAGAAAGACAAGATTCCAATTCTTGTGATGAGCGGCCCAGCAGCTGCGGATTGGTTTGACAGTCACAACCTTGACGATCTCGCCTACCAAGATCCAGACGCGGGAGTCCTCACGAAAGCTCAAGTGTCAGCGCAGTTGCGATCCGGCAACCGAAAACCGTCTTCGATCAAACAGTATGATCATCACGTACGTGCATACAGCAACGGAACCGTTGCTGTCGTTACCTATCTCGGAGACGTTACGGGTAAAAAAGACACAATGGGTAACACACTTTCCTTTGTTTCACATGAGGCGACCACGGATGTTTGGGTTAAGCAAGACGGAGTGTGGAAGAGAGCGGTACACGCTGTGACGCGTGTTCCAAGCAAATAAACGAAAGAGGTCGCCGGATGCCGGATAAACGAGTTCTCATGAAAGTTCTACTTGGCATGTTGGTTGCGATCTTGCTGCGGTTCTCCACGTTAGCCGAGACTCCGTCGCAGGAGCTCGGGTTGTTCGGAATTGTTAGTTCAAGCACCGAGGGAGCAATGGAAGGCGTTCTTGTTAGCGTTAAGCGAGAGGGCAGTAACATTACGATCACAGTCGTGAGCGACAAGCAAGGCCGCTACGACTTTCCAGCTGGCAAACTCGGCCCCGGTGCTTACCACGTTTCAGTAAGGGCCGTAGGATACGATGCTCCGAAGTCTGAGCTGCTTGTGAAAATCGGCAAGGCCCCCGTAAAACTTGACCTTAAGCTCGACGGTACGTCAGATCTTGGATCCCAGCTAAGTTCTGCTGAATGGCTGATCAGCATGCCGGGAACGGCATCTCAGAAAGACGAAGTATACAAATGCGTTTTGTGCCACACCGCAACCACGATCGTGTCGAGCAAATATGATGCCGCAAGAATGCTGACTACCATAGGTCGCATGCGAAACTATGGACCGGCGAGTGCCTTGGATAAGCCCCAGTTATTACCGTTCCATCGAGTGCAGCAACCGAACGACGTGAAACTTGCAGAATATATAAGTTCCATTAATCTGAGCGGCAAGTCTCAATGGAGCTTTCCACTCAAGACATTCCCTCGCCCTAAGGGCAATGCCACAAGAGTCGTTGTCACCGAATATGACTTGCCAAGGCCAGACGCTCAGCCCCACGATGCGGTGATGGATGCCGAAGGGATGATCTGGTACATCGACTTTGCCGATCCGGTCCTAGGTCGATTGAATCCCAAAACTGGCGAGATCAAAGAGTGGCCCCTTCCGGAGACCAGACCTGGTTTCCCCGGGGGCTCTTTGGATCTAGAACTGGATAAAGATGGCAATCCGTGGATTGCCAGGCTCCTGCAGGCAGGAGTTGCGAAGTTCGACAGAAAGACAGAGAAGATTACCAACTGGAGCCTGCCCGCCCAATACATGAATCCGAAGTCAAGGGTGCCGTTTTTGTCGTTTGGGCCGAACGACACTGTTTGGTTTGTGGACAGCTGGAACCGCACGATGAATTTGTTAGACCCTGCGACGGGACAAGTTGACCACTATCCCGCATATCCTGATTGGACCCCGTCCGCAGTAGATATGGGCTCTGGCGCCAAAGGGAAAGAACCGCAAGGCCACTTTATTTATGGAATCAATTCCGACTCAAAGGGAACAGGTTATTTTGCGGACATGGCGGGCGGCAGCATCGGAGAAGTCGATCCCAAAACTGGAAAAATCAGCCTGTTCCCCACTCCTTCGAGAAACTCCGGCCCGCGCCGCATGCATTTCGACGACAAAGATAACCTTTGGTTCGCGGAAAATTATGCGCTGAAAATTGCAATGTTCGATCCGCATACAAAGCAGTTTCGAGAATGGGATGATCCAACGCCTTGGGACGCGCCTTACGATGCCGTGCGGGACAGCAGCGGCTATGTTTGGGCTGGGGGCATGCTAACGGACCTTGTCACTCGGTTGGATCCTAGAACAGGCGAAGTTACGCAGTACTTGCTTCCTAGCATGGGCGTGAACATCCGACGCGTAGACGTAGACAATCGCACTAATCCACCGAGTTTCTTGGTGGGAGAAAACCACACGGCAAAGATCGCTTTGGTTCAGCCGCTAAACTAGAGCACGAGATCTAACCCGTTGTTCGGGCACGCTAACGAATGGACGCAGTGGCGGCGTCTTCGGTTACAAAGAGAGGACCGGTATGTTAGACCCGCAAGAACATGGCACCGTGCAAGTGCAGATAACTCGCCGGGAGGCGATCGGCCGCGTCGCGGGCGCAGGCCTGGGCCTTCTGATGCTACTCAATCCGGAAGGCAGCACAGCTGGGTCGCCCGCTCAGGCTCTCGGCCAGCCGACCCCGCCTCCGCCAGATCCGCGTTACCCCACGCCGTCAACGTGGGAGACCGAACTAAAAGAGATCGGTCCGAACATCTATTCATATATACAGGGGGGCGGACCCGGACGTGACAATCTCGGCAGATCGAATGCTGGGATCATTGTCGGGGAAAACGGAATCCTAGTGATCGACTCGCTGGCGGCGCCCATCCACGCCAAGAATTTCATCGCAGCGATCCGTAATGTCAGCGATAAGCCGTTTAGGCATCTCGTCTACACGCACCATCATGGCGACCACGTGGGTGGCGGCCAATACTTCGCCGGCGCCGAAATTATTGGTCATCCCTACTGCCGCCAAGAGGTCGTAAAGATGGCGGTCACCGCACCGACTTTGTGGGCAAAGCGCGATGGGTGGGCGGAGGGCACAGAGCTAGAGACGATTCTCCCACCAGTCACGACTTACGACAACAAAGTCTCATACTACTACGGCAAGAACACCATCGAAGTCTTCCCAATGGCGCCAGCTCATACCTATGGAGATCTGGTTATTTACATGCCGCAACACAAGCTCTTGTTCGCTGGCGACGTCGGCTTCTTCAATGTCGCTCCGTTCTGCCAAAATGCAAACCCAAGCAGCTGGATTGATATTTGCAATAAGATCAATGAGATGGATGTGCAGATGATCGTCCCAGGCCACGGCCCGTTAGGGGGCAAGGCGGAGCTATCAGACATGCGTGACTACTTGGTGCAACTCAAAAAAGAGGCCCGTACTCGCTACGACGCGAAGATAAGCGCTGGCGCTGCTGCTGCGGACATCCGCATGGGCAAGTTCGACAATTGGGTTGGTCCCGAACGCATTGTTATGGATGTGCAGCGATTCTACCTGGAGTTCAGCGGTAAGCTGACGCCAAATGTAGATGCTGAAGGCATCCGGCAGGCGACCGAAGATTACAACACGGCCAGAAGAACTATTCCGAATGGTGGCTAGCCGAGCAGTGTCGGGGAAAATCCTGAATTAGAAAGACAGTTCTCAAGTAGTGTGCTGAGTCTAATATCAACTGCCCAGCCAGCGTGATCTCGCACATAGAATGGTATTAGGAGGGTTTCAGATTGAAGTATCTGTGGATGGTTGGACTGTTACTCGTCTCCTCAACAAGCTCCCTTGCTGTCGACAACGTGTTCGAAATCGAACGCGTCGCAGATGGCGTGTATGCGGCGATTGCAAAACCAACCTTCCGGCTCAACTGTAACGCAGCGATCATTCTAATGGGTGATGGCGTCCTAGTCGTCGATTCGGAATCGATACCCTCGGCAGCGAGGGAGGTAATTGCCGAAATCAAACGGATCACCGACAAGCCAGTAAAGTACGTGGTGATTACTCACTTTCATGGCGATCATTTTCAAGGTGCCGAAGCGTATGCTAGCACGTGGCCCGGAGTTCAATTTATCTCTTCAGATGCAACGCGCGAAAGCATCCTAAAGCGGGGTATACCTCGAATGAAAGGAGAAATTCTCGACCTGCCTGGCCGCATCGACAAAATCAAAGTTGAGCTCGCGCAGGTCAGTGACAAAAAGCAGAAAGAACAAATCCAGCAAAGGCTCGACCAGGCAGAAGCGTATCTCGCAGAACTGAAAAGCATAGGTCTGGTTCTACCTACCCAGACAGTCGACCATGACCTCCGCATTTACGGCACTACGCGCACCGTGGAGATTTTATGGCTTGGTCGGGGACACACCGATGGAGACCTTTTCGTATACGTGCCAGACGCGAAAGTAATTGTGTCCGGAGACGCTCTCCACAGCGGCACGCCGACGTTGACCGACGCTTCGCCTTACGACTGGATTCGTACACTTGATTTGGTCGAGAAACTGGATTTCGATTATGTCATCGGCGGTCACGGCGATGTAATGCGGGGCAAAGAAACGTTCGAGCTGTGGAAAGAATATTTCACTTACCTGATGGCAAATGCGGTCAACGCCTGTGCTGAGGGCAAGACGCTAGACGAAGCTCGTAAGACTCTGGCACCAACACTCATCGCTAAGTATGGCACGAGATTCGGGAACATCCCTGCACCTTTCGCACGGACCGTTGATGCGAATATCGACAGAGCATTCCGCGTGGTGAGCGGGCCGCGAGTACAGTGAGCGACGATTATTGAGGAACGACACTACGACAATAAGAAGTGAATATTCACATTTATGGGTGGCTTTTCTGCAGGAGCCGCAGAAGGTTAAAAGGAAACTAGCATGAAAATAGCGATTAAGCGCATTATAGAGATGGGACTTATCACAATAGGTTGTCTTTTGGCCATGGCAGTTGCAGCTATAGCTAAAGACGACCGTAAATCAGCTCCAGACGATCGTGATGTGACACCTATCGCAATTGCGAAGATAGGATCTTTCTATGTGGGTGGCAGAAAGTTCACGTATCAAGGCCAAACGACAATCGTAGACCAGATGTATGTCGAGTACATGATTCCGGCAAAAATTACATCGCCCTATCCTATCGTGATGATGCACGGTACTTTTCAGAATGGTGGCGTTTATTTAGGAACGCCGGATGGCCGTGAGGGCTGGGCGCAGTATTTTCTCAGCCGCGGTTATCCGGTCTACCTTACCGACACTGTAGCTCGGGGACGTTCGCCATACAACGTCGCTGTGGACGGACCGCTGGAGAATGTCACGGTGGACATGATTCAGCACCGGTTTTCCGCGGTCGAGCGGTTCAATCTTTACCCGCAAGCGCATTTGCACAATCAGTGGCCTGGAGCCGGCGTGCCCGGTGATCCTGTTTTCGAGCAGTTCTGGATGTCCCAAAGTCCTTCGATGATATCCGACAATCCAGACATAGATCCCGCCAACCGCGCAGATGGCGTGGCGCTATTGCGACGCATCGGGCCAGCAATTCTCTTAACTCACTCCCGATCCGGAGATTTCGGTTGGGAGATTGCCGATGACGCACCTAATTTGGTTAAGGCCATCATCTCTATCGAGCCATGGGGGCCTCCCTGCTACCGTGCGATAGTCGAACATCTTGACCAGATATATGACACGGGGGCGGCCAAGATGACACGAGGGTTAGTTGAGGCGCCGTTCTGTCTAACGGTGGACCGTCTCACTTATGACCCCCCCGTCAAGGATCTCGCCGACCTGGACCCAACACGAGAGGAAAAGGCGCAGGCTCCAGACCTGGTGCGGTGTTGGTTCCCAAGGTCACCACATCGGCTGCCGCATCTGGTTGGTATACCTGAAGCGATTGTTGCAGGCGAGGCGTCTTTTCACTCTGGCTTTGATCACTGCACGTCGGAGTACCTGACACGAGCTGGGGTCGCGAACGACCTGATCTTGCTCGGTGACCACGGTATCCACGGTAACACCCATCTCATGATGATCGAGAAAAATAATCTTCAGATAGGGGGCCTCATTGCGGACTGGATAAGCCAACACGTTCAGTAAGGATTATGCTCCGTCAAATGTGACGTCTGATTGGGTCCAGTATCGATTCCAAATATTGCTGCTAGGAGAGCTTCATCAAAAATGACTACCGATGCGGGTATCACGGGACGTCGTACCTCAATAGGCACAATTGTTTTAGCTACCCTGATGGCCCTTGGTTCTATTGCATCTGGTAGCGCACAAGAAATCTCCGGGAAGCAAAAACTTTCAAAGACCGAGGCAGCGGTCCTCAAGACCGAGCGCGAGAGGGGCCAAGCTCTGCAGAATTGCGACATGGCCGTGCTTGATCGGATTCATGCTGATGATCTCACGTTTGTGAACACCAGAGGTCAGGTGCTGACGAAGGCTCAGTACATGGATGAGATCCGATCAGGGACGCTTAAGTTTTTGTCGATAGAGCAAGACGATTATCGATTTCATACTTTCGGGGACACCGTTGTCGTCACTGGGCGTAGTGGCGGGATTGTGGAATATCAAGGCAAGACTAATCGCGCCCCTAGAAGGTTTACGATTGTCTATATTAAGAGACATGGTCAATGGCAGTTTGTGGCATATCAAGGGACGGTCATCGCGGTCCAGTAATTCTAGCCTCTTGCATCTTCGGTTACTTCGCTAGCTACGGTTGGCCGGAAAGGGTTGATTAACGCGATCACGGTTGCCTCACGAATTACATTCCACGGTCGGTCTTTTACTTTCATCGAAAGGGTCTCATACGTGCCAACTTATTTTGATGACTTCTCCAAAGCGACCGTCCGGATCGGAGGACGATATGAACGCTTTATCCCGCAATGCCATCGACGTTGCAGCCCAACAGTGGATTGGATATTTATGACCGAGATTGTTGGCCATATGCGAAAGTCTGGGTTGGAACAGCCTCAGGGATGACGCGTCGCGACCGATGGAACGCCGTTATTGCCAGCTACCTTGGTTGGACGCTTGATGCGTTCGATTTCTTCATACTGATATTTCTTGTCGACACGCTGGCGGCACAATTTCACGTTTCCAAGAGCGCAATCATTGGGACCCTAACGGCGACGCTGGCGACTCGGCCCCTTGGAGCGGTGGTGTTTGGATTACTAGCTGACCGGTATGGCCGGCGTGGGCCGTTGATGGCGAATATCGTCTTCTTCTCACTGATTGAATTGCTCTGTGGGTTTTCGCCGAATTATTCCGTCTTTCTTGCACTGCGAATCCTCTATGGAATCGGCATGGGGGGCGAGTGGGGGGTTGGCGCCTCGCTGGCCATGGAAAGCGCGCCGAAACGGTTGCGGGGCGTGCTCTCGGGAGCGTTGCAAAGTGGATATTCGATGGGATATCTGCTGGCCGCGGTAGCAGCGCGGGTTGTCCTACCGACCCTCGGATGGCGCGCCATGTTCTGGATCGGCGGATTGCCCGCTCTGCTTGCCCTCTACATCCGCTCGCATGTGAAGGAGTCCGAAGCTTGGAAAGAACACAGGATACCGACTTTCCGCGCCGCGATTGAGACTGCCGCTTCGCACTGGAAGCTCTTCGGTTATCTCGTCATCATGATGACACTCATGGTATGTCTTTCTCATGGCACGCAGGATCTTTATCCCGATTTCTTGAGGTCCGCACGCGGTGCTACCGGTTCTACGGTTTCATACATTGCAATCGTTTACAACATCGGCGCAATTATTGGCTCGCTTGCCTTCGGACAGTTCTCACAGCAGTTCGGCAGGCGAAAAAGCATGACGGCGGCGTTGCTCTTGGCGCTCGCTGCCATTCCGGCTTGGATATTTTCCAAGTCGATGATGGTTTTTGTCATCGGTGCCTTTCTCCTACAGGCGGGAGTGCAGGGTGCATGGGGGATCGTGCCTGCGCATATAAACGAACTTTCGCCTGGGCAGGTTCGCGGATTGCTTCCCGGCTTTGCCTATCAGGTTGGGATTTTATTTGCGGCAGGAACGGGAACGATAGAATACGGGCTTCGAAATCGATTTGGTTATTCCGTAGCGCTTGCTGGCTTCGAGATCGTCACTATTGTATTGCTTCTCGTCGTTGTCAACGCGGGTACCGAGCGACGGTATATTGACTTCAGTACCCGGTTACCGGACTTGACGCCGTGCAGTTCAAAAGATGAGCGTGCGTTGCAGTAGACATCGCTCGCGGAAGCTCGTCCGGTAGGTCGGAAATACGGTATCGCGTCAATGAAAAGGGGAGACAACGTGCGTAATATGCTTGCATCGCTCACGTTCGTGGTTGCAGGGTACGTCCTCGCTTGCGCGCAGCGGGCCATACTAACTCCTGAACAGTACAAGACGGAATTTGACAATGACAAAGTGCACGTAGTTAGGGCTTTCCACGCGCCGCGAGAGAAAGTTCCGATGCACTCTCACCCTACGGCGGTAGTGGTGTACTTGACCGATGTCCACGAGAGAAGTACGGCTCCCAGCGGCATTGTCAAGGAAGTGACACATAACGCGGGTGATGTCGTTTGGAGCCCGGCGCATTCGCACACACTCGAGAATCTATCGGAGAAGCCTATTGAGGTGATCGAGATTGAACTCAAGCCAATCGCTGGGCATTCCGAGAAATGATGCCAATTGCGTAGGCCATCTTTGCATAACCGTGCCAATGCCAAAGGTATGGAAAAGTGGATTGAGGGAACATACCCATATCGGATGTTCGGGGTGCTTTACAGATTGTGTCGTTGAAGTTACCTCGAGCCCGATCCCCAAGAGCAAAGCCGTGCCCCGTCGCCCACTGCTATCTCGCTGGTCGTCACGGCCCACATAGGAAAGGAGCTTATGTTGTCGACACGCTCAACGATCACACGCACCGCTTTCTTAGCAGCCTGCCTACTAGCATTCGCCGCTTGGCTGACCATCTTGCCATACGCCACGGCCCAAGCGCGCACACTTGACGAGCTGAAAGTAGAGGTGCAGGCTCGCGCAGATCGTCACGCTTATCCGCTCGATGGGCTCTCTTCGGATGAGGTTCGAGAGGCTCTCGGGCGAGTGGGAAGCCTCGACCCCGACGAATGGGCCGCGTCATGGAGTGTTATCGGCGACCGATACATGTCAAAGGCGCAGGACGAGATGGCGTTATCAAAGACAAAAGCTAACGAGGATTTTGTCCGGGCCTGGCTTTATTACAACTTCGCCCGATGGCCGGCGCCAACCTCTCCGGGAAAAGAGAGGGCCTATGAGAAGGCGCTTGCGGCTTACCTTGCGCACGGCCGACTGCTTTCCCCCCCTATGGAGGTGGTGCACATCCCCTTCGAGGGCAAGGAAATTACCGGATACGTTCAAGTGCCCAAGGACGGGAAGCCGGTACCAATCGTGGTCGTGATTCCTGGTTTAGATCGCGGCAAGGAGGATATGGCAGAGCTCGTCCGTCCTCTGCTCAACGTTGGCATCGGCTATCTTGTACTTGATGCCCCGGGCACGGGGCAGGCGCCCATCAAGGCTGCGCCGGATGCAGAACGCATGTTCGTCCAAGCCATCAATTATGTGTTGCAGCGCCCGGATGTTGATAAGGCTCGCGTCGCCGTGTACGGTGTTAGCTTCGGCGGCTTTTGGGCAACACGCCTCGCTGCGACCGAAATGAAACGGCTTCGAGCCGTAGTCGCGCAGTCGCCGCCGATTCATGACGCTTTCTTGCGAGCGCGGACGATGGAGATGACCAGCAACCGTGAATATCTCTTCGACTACGTCCCAGCATATCTATCCATGTTTGGACTGACGACACTTCAACAGCTCGCTGATGCTCGAGAACAAATGTCGCTCAAGAGCGCGGGCTTCCTTGATAGGCCGATGGCGCCGATGCTGGTGATTGGCGGTGCACTCGATAAGCAGGTGCCGATAGCTGATATCGACCTACTATTGAACAGCGGCCAGACCCCGAAAGACGCATGGATCAATCCTCAAGGCGGACATATGGGGCGCGATGCGAAGGAGTGGTCCGGCGCCCACATCCTTAACAGCGTCGTTGTCCCATGGATCCTGCGTGCATTAAAAGTAGACCCAGAATAGGGCGGTTCCTGTGGAGAAAATGGCGATATCATCTAGTCGCGAAGTTTGTGTTCGTTGAGTCCATTCTGAGCCTTTTGCCACGGCCGCTGGGCCTTCTGAAATTTGATCTTTCCTTTGCTTCCCAGGACCACATGACGCAGAGATTGCCCGGAACTCCGTTGA
>PLWX01000100.1 GCA_003151155.1 Acidobacteriaceae bacterium | reverse complement strand
AGGTTGTGCTGGCGCGCGCCGCGGACCGTGATTTTGGAAATTGCCATCTTGGGAAGCTTGGGGTTACCTTGCTGCGGGCCGGCCCCCCAAAGGGCTACGCCCTGACGTAATGCTGCCAATCCAGCTATTCAGCTTTATGATGGCCGCAACTTGAATAGATAAAGGCAGCGCACACAGGCGCGTTGCCGGGCTCAAAAGATAAAGGTGCTTAAGTATCTTATTCGGCAACATCCGCGAGCGTCAACGCGGTTTAGAGTAGGCGTAAAGCTTAGATGAGCGGCTACAACGGCCGGATTCAAGAGAGCATCTTAAAGGCAGCTTCGATTACTATGAGGGCACTTCTAGCATCAGCGATTGTATTAGCAACGATCGGCTTGGCATTTAGCTTCGGAATTGGTTTGGGCTACGCCGCCATTTGCGGAATCCTCAACGCCTTCAGCCACCAGCGCGACAAAGCCATCGCGGCTTCCGCGCAACTCGCTCCCACCGTCGGCGATTAGCTTCCCCCAATCAAAATCTTCAATTCTTACTGCGGATTCTGTTGTTGCTGTTGCTGCTGCTNNTGCTGCTGCTGTTGTTGCTGCTGCATGCGCTGCAACTCCTGCAATAGCTGCTCCGGCGACTTCGGCTGATTCGGGTTTCCGGGCTGGCCGTTATCCACCTGACCGGGCATACCATTCGGAGGCTGCTGCTGTTCGGGTTCCGGCGGAGGAGGCTGCTCCGGTTGATTAGCGTCGTCCGGAATTTCAGCGTCGGGGAGTTCCTGATCGACATCCGGTTGCGCCGGGCTCTGGGGCTGGAAAGTTTGTGTGGGTGGATGGTTTTGCGGGCTGGTTGCTACCTGCGTTGCCGCACCGCTGCTTACGCGGGCGGTGAGAATGATCTTCTGTACGGAGGTGGGACTGCCGGGGGAACCGAGCAGAATGAAATCGTATTTGCTGTCGGTGAGCAGGGTCTGCAGGACCTCGCGGGGATCACCGGGGCCGATCTGGGTGGCAACGCGGTCGGATGAAGTGCTGCCAGGACCTTCGATGCTAGCGCCGGTGCGTGCTTTCACCGCACTCAGGATTGCGCCGAGAGTTGAATTTTCCGAGTGGATGCTGAGTTGGCCATTGTCATAGCTGACCAGCGGGGTTCCGGCGGGAGATTGCTCGGGTGTCGGCGGAGGTGGTGGCGGAGCTTGAACGACCGGCTCGGGCTTCTTCTTTAGCTTTTTATGGACCTTGGTTGCGTGCGGCGCCGTTTTCGCCGGTGTTGATGCGGTTGGCGTCGTCGAGGGGGTTTGCTGGGCGCGTGCCGCTTCCATTCCGGCAGCAAATGCCAGGGTCAATAAACACACGGTGATTGAGCGGCGTAGCATAGAAAGTTAGACGCAGGGGAGTCTGCTCGGGGAGCATATCCCAACGTTGCCTGATTTTACCCGTTTTTCGATGCAAGTTGCGCAAACATCGGAAACGGCGGGAATTGCATCTACCAGAACAGCAGCTTGCACTGGCCACAAGGCCACTGAGACAATTGATGAAAGCCATGCACTCGATGCCGAAGTTCCGCAATCTTCTGACACTCTCGTTCACCGCGTTGCTTATCGCCGCGCCTGCGTTCGCTGAAACCTGCACCGGCGGGAGCGACCTTGACGCCCAAACTCGAGGCTCGTTGGAAACCACCGCGCGAAGCGTCTATAACATGGCCGCCAAGGGCAACGTTTACGGGTTAAAGCAGAACTCGGTGGCTTCGCTGGCGAATTCGTTTGGTGGCGTGGAGCAGGTCGTCATCGACAACAAGGCAAACCTGGCTTCCGACCAACCCGCGCTGCGCGGAGCTTATTTTCTCGACGCTACTGGGGGGGCGGCAACGATCGAGCGGGCTGAATTTTATTGCGGCGTCTTCAATTCTTCGGATCGAACAGGGTTCGTCCTCAACAACCTGCCGGCGGGGAAGTACGCGGTGGTGATTGAAGATGCGAAGGGCCCCTCCCCGATGACGCTCTCATTGGTCTTGCAGGTGGTGGATGGTGCGTGGAAAATCGGCGGCTTCTACGTAAAGCAAGCCAATGCCAACGGACACGATGGACAGTGGTATTGGGACCAGGCCAAGCAGCTCGCAGCCAAAGGGCAGAAGCACGCGGCCTTCTTCTATTACCTGGAAGCCAGCGATCTGCTGCACCCGGTGTCGTTCATCACCGATCCGACGCTCGACAAGTTGTATGACGAAATCCAGGCGGCGACGCCTCCGGATGTTCCGCTGAACGGACCGGTGACCTTGACTGGGCCGGATGGCAAGAGCTATCAACTGACTTCCGCGGTGCCCCTGGTCACGAAGGATGGTCTCGCACTTCTTCTGAAGCAGACGGTGGCGGATGCGTCGGACACCACAGCGGCATTCCAGGCGAATATGGGAGCGATGAAGGCTGCCGTCAGCAAATGGCCGGAGACTCGCGACATCTTCACGTCGGTAGTGGCGCGAGCGCAGGATGCGCAGGGCCGCGATTACGGGTCGCTGCTGAATATGAAAGACATCAAGTAGTCAGCGACTATTTGTAGAGTAAGCGCGGAATCCTCCGCGCTTTTTCTTTTTGAAATGCTAAGTGGCTTGGCCGCTCTCGGCTTTTCTCACTTCGCTTTTCGTGGACTTCGCGAAATCAAAGACGCACTCGCGCGGAGATTTGTCGATACGAAGACCTTCGAAGACCGGCGCGCGCATTTTGACCTGGCCGCTCTGGCCTTCGTGAGTCCACTCGGTGAACTTGATTTCAGCAACCAGTTCCNNTGCCCGACCGGGATCAGGCGGCCCTTGTCGTCATAGAGACCGAGGACGAGAGATCCGAAGTTCTCGCGGCTGCCTTTGGGATCGGTGTAGCCGCCGATGACACATTCCTGCCGTTGCGTGATCTTGATCTTGAGCCACTCGCGGCTGCGCTTCGTTAGGTAACAACTGCCGCGGCGCTTGGCGATGATACCTTCGAGCCCGCGCTGGCGAGCCGCTTCATAGAGCGGGAGACCTTCATCGAAGTGCTCGGAGAGACGCAGGTATTCGCTCGGCGTGATGATTGAGCTGAGCAGGCGTTTGCGTTCTTCCAGGGCAACGNNCCGTCGAGATAAAGCAGGTCGAAGACATAGTACTGCACGGGGATAGCAGGATTGCTTTTGCCGGTGCGGCGTCCGCCTTCGCCAATGCCGGTGCGTTGCTGCATCAGACTGAACGAGGAACGGCCTTCGGCATCGAGGGCACAGATTTCTCCGTCGAGGATTGCAGTTTCCGCCTCGATATTGTCTGCAATTCCGTTCAGTTCCGGATAAGCGCTGGTGAGGTCGTTGCCATTGCGTGAGACAAAGCGGAGCTTGCCGTCTTTGATAAACGTAACCGCGCGATAGCCGTCCCACTTGATCTCGTAAACCCACTGCTTATCTTCGAAGGGTTCGTCGACGAGCGTGGCCAGCATAGGTTTGATCTGTGTGGGCATCGAGGCTTGGCGTGCGCCTTGGATCAACGCAACCTCGGCAGGGTGCGCGTCTTTCGATTTCCTGGCTGCCTTCTTTGCAGATTTCTTTGCCGGCTCTTTTGCGGCCGCTGATTTTTTTGCGGTCTTCGCCGCAGGCTTAGCAGCGGCCTTTATCGCGGGAAGTTTTTTGGCAGCCTTTCGATCGGCTTTCTTGATCGACTCCGCAAGCCATGCATTTTTCTTCGGTATCCCGGCAGCAGCGGAGCGGTTGCTCTGCCACTCCGCGGATTTCCTATCGCCGGCAATATCGTCGAGCGAACGCTTAGTCAAAACGGAGTAGTCGTATTTGTCGATATCGTATCCGGGCTGTACCTCGTCGTCGCGATGTTTGATCAGCAACCACTCATTGCCCTTGGTGCCCGGACGGCGCGACTTCATATGTGCCAGTACAAATTCGCCTTGCAGCTTTTCGCCTTCGAGGCGGAACTTCAAATCGCCCTTCGCGAGCATGGCGTGGGCTTCGCCCACAGGTTCCCAAGTCCCGATGTCCCAGACCATCACAGTTCCCGCGCCGTAGTTGCCTTCGGGAATGATGCCTTCGAACTTCAGGTAGGAGACAGGATGATCTTCGACGGCCATGGCGAGGCGCTTCTCGGCGGGATCGAGCGACGGACCTTTGGGNNTAAAGCGGCGTTTGCGCTGATATTCCTCAAGGGCCATAGCGGTTTCTTAGATGACGCGATACACCGCTCAAGGTGCCAGCGGCTTTGCGAGGGGCGTGGGGGTCTGTTAAATTAGAGGAGTTCTATCCTGCCTCGCGGGCGCTTAACTCAGCGGTAGAGTNNTCGAATCCTGCAGCGCCCACCATAGCTATCTATTTACGACATAGCCACTTGCGAGTGGCTGATTCTTTCTGTGGCTGAAATTCCAACCCGATGCCAGTCCGACGCTGTCATTGGGCGGCCTCTGATGCAGGTTTCATGGCAAGCAACTCCTGCATGTATTCGCGCTGGGCGTCTAACGCTTTGCTGAAATTGCCGTGCGTATAGATGCCCGTCGTGTCCGGCTTTGCGTGGCGCAGCATCGTCTGACTGACGGTGATATCTTTGGTGGCTTCGTTGGCCCACGTACTGAGGCTGTGGCGGAAGCAATGCCAACCAAAACGCTCACCTTCGGCGACCAACTGCAATGCAATTGCGGCTGGCTTAACGAAGTCCGCGTTCATGCTCTGACCCCACATCGGCAACTTGCCGCTAAGTGCGGGTGACGCAAAGACGAAATCTTCGTCCGTGCTGTATGGCGTCTCCTGCCGCCATTGTTGCAACATCGCAGCCAGAGCCTCGCACATGGGAACAGGCGCTTTACTGGCTTTAGTTTTGGTGCGATTCACAATCCCGAACGCAATATCGGATTTCGTTCCGCGCTCGCCGACGATTAGGCTTGACAAGCAGCACTGCTGCTTCGCGACCGTGGGGGCCGCGAAGGGTGAGTCTTTGGCTTCAACACGACAGAGACATGCGGACGAGTGCGCCGGGGAACCCAGTGCCGAATAGTTTTTTAAAAGCAGCGAACATCGCAAGTGAGNNATCAACTGAGGAATGCCCGACAACCTGGCTGGAACGTGAACAACGTTCCCGACATCCCGACGACATGCCCCGTTCGGCACGTCAATGTGTATCCCGCCTCTATTCCCGATCCACCTGTTCCATCGCCGCGTCTGTCGCGCCCAAGGTAACGGAACAATTGCAGCAGCGTAGCCTCACTGGCAACGGCTCGGTCCGGTCCCCGCGTGGCCATTCGAATAGAGAGGCCGTAGCGGCGCTTAGTTTAATATCTTCTCCATGGCAGAGAACGAAGCACTTCGACGAACCGAACTCAAGATGCAGCTTCAATTCTTCCAAGAGCAGGAGCATCGGCTGCACGAGGTCTTGAAGTACTTCGAATGTGCCGGAGATTCGCGAGCAAGCGAATGCCGATCTCAAGCGCACCGTTGAGCAGATCGGCTCAGTGGTTACTGAACTGAATGAATTAGACGAAGCGCGCTAATGCAGCCTAGGCAGATTTTTTAAATCCTTCGGCTTTGGGCAGCTCGGGACAATCGTGTTTCCATTCGCCTTGCGTGAGCATGTCGCGATTCGAGGAGGCGGCGATTGTCTGGTAGCAGTAGCGACAGACTGATTCCATGTGCCCTGTTTCGCCGTTAATTCTGCGGGCATAGGCCGGATTCGGCGATTCAATCGGAGCGAACGATAACATGGCTTTGCTCCCGCACATCGGTCGGTGGTGCTTTACATCGAAGTCCAGATGTTGTGCTGATATCGCATTCGTATCNNGTAGCCCATTCACTCTGAGGAATCCAACTAGCTGTACGACTTCCTTCGCGTGCGCCATCGATCCCCCTGGCGACGAAGAGAACCTCCTCAGGGAGGGCGGAGTCGAGCGATTGACGCCATCCCTCTCCAGAGGGGCACCCGTAAGACTGAACAACAACACTACTCGTGGTGATAAAACCGTAAAGCGCCAAGTTGCGCCGCGCCCAATGGCATGTACGCCTCTTGTGGGATTACCTCGCCGCAACGACAAGTGTTCTACTCCGCTTCATCATGGCGGTGTTTCGAGATCCCGAGCAGCTCAAAGAGTTGCGAGAGCTCTTAGTGCCTTTTTTGCATCGTCGGTGAGCTGGCCGGCCACGTCGCTTCTTGCGAGTTCGCTTGCCAGTCGGGACCGCAATGCTTTGTCGGAGAGTAGCCGGTCAAGGGCCGATCCTTGTACGAGCCGGAGGTCGCGGTCATTGCGATCGTCGCCGCTGAGGCGAACAAGGCCGATGCTCCTGCGCAGGCCCACCGATAGACGTCGGTGTTGCCGTCCGGCTGCACGATTTCATAAACCAGTTCGAGATCTTCCGTCCCGCGCACGCGAAGGCGATAGACGGGCTCGGCCGTAACTCCGTCCTCGCCGTCGATGCTTGGCACCACGGCGTCGCTGCCGTTCCAGTTCCAGGGCCACGTGGGCTTGGTCTGCTGGTTGACACCGCTCTCCGATGGAAGCGATACGATGCCCTCGATGACGAAGCCTGAGTCGATCATCCGGCCATGATAGTCAGTATCGGCAAGGGTGGCTGGATTGGTAGGGCTGAGGAGAAGGCCGATGGCGTCCAGAATGGTAGTCTTCCCAACGTCACCGCCGCCTAGGATGACATTGACGCCCTTGGCTGGATGCCACGAGAAGCTCTTAATACAACGGAAACGCTCAATGGCCAGGTGATAAATGATCGGAGTGCTCATTGCACTTCTTCTGACGCTATCGGCAGACTCACACCGATTACGGTACGTCGCAGGAGGAACTTACAGGCTATCGGGACGCCGCTCTCGTCGCTTAGCTGGACTACATTTTCATCCACGGCGAGCCAGTTCGAAGAATCGTATTCCTCATTCTTGCAGATTTCCCGCAGGTTCACCTTCGCGAGTTTTCCGATGTTAGCGCTCATGCTCCAGATCGTAGTGCGTGCATTCTTGGCGATGCAAGGACGAATAGGCTCCTGATCGATGAACAATCATGGATTGGGAACGCCCACATCGGAAGAAACGAGTTCGCGGCTTTTTGTTTGCAGTTCCTCCTCTCGAACCGAGAGCGACCCGCGAAGGCGTTTCAGCCAAGAAAGAATAGGGGCTGAACCGGGGCTAATGAGGGATTATTCGACAGGACTCCGGAGTACTCGACACCTAATAGAAATGCGGGTAAGCGATTGTAAACGCTAGAAAAATAGCGCCCCGGGCGACTCGGAACCGAGGGCTCAAAATCCGCCGAGGTTTACCCCTCGTGGGGGTTCGCCCCCTTCCCGGCACGAAGCAGTCGATCGGTCGCTGGATCGAAGAGTACAATCACGACCGTCCTCGCCGGGCGCTCAACAACCGAACGCCACGCGAAGCCCGGGCGGGCTTCGCACAACCTCAAACACTAACTAAAATCGAGGCCCTCTGTGTCTAGTTTAAGAGGGTACACTACACGTTCGTATGTTGTAGGCTCTCGAATAACCGCATTTATGCGGCTAATCGACATCGCCGAGGACGCATAAACAAAATCCTATCCAATTTCGACCTCTCCTTCGTACTATATAAAGTGTCGGACCTCTCCTCCATAACAGAAACCAACATATATGCTGTCGAATTCCAACGCCATCCCCGTGATTTGGGCGTGGGTATTGTCGTATTGGCCGAAAGTCGCACAAAAGCTATTGAAGAGGCGTGGCGGCTCTTTCCAGAGTACAAGCGAGATGCGGTTGCTGGCAGCGTCTACGCGATCCAGTACGCGGAAATCGACTGGAATAACGGGCGCACCTTCGTTGTGCGCCGAAAAACGCGCCCTACCATTCCAAAGCTGATCCGCCGAGCCCTCGCAGGACAAGGCGAATCCCAAGAGGAGGAAAACGATTGAATCGGATGACGCGAGTTTGGGAACGACTATTCCTTGGGAGCATCGCCGATGCAGAGGCACTCGCGAAATCGAACCCTCTGGGAATTACTGCGGTTCTCACTCTTTGCCCTCAGCTCCCACGGAGCAAAGCGATTGGTGTGGAATATTTCCATTTTGCCATCGCAGATGATCGTCCGATCCCGGCGGGTCTGCTGGACACGATCTTCCTCGCGCTTTCCAAGAGCATTCGCTCAGGAAGAGTACTAGTCCACTGCGTTGCTGGGTCAAGCCGCTCGCCGATCATCGTTGCGTCATGGATGCTGATCGTCGGTTACAAGAACGTGGAGGAATGCCTGTCAGAGATTGCGCGTCTCCGCCCAATCGTTGATCCATCCCCTGTCCTGTTAAACAGCGTGAAGGAGCACATCGGATGAAAAGAGCAGCAGCGATCTACGCCAGAGTGAGCACATCGGACCAGCACGTCGAAACGCAACTTTACGACCTGCGCCAGCTTGCTCAGCAGCGCGGCTACACAATCGTGGCGGAATACACCGACGTTGGAATCAGCGGCACGAAAGCTCGTCGCCCCGGTCTCGACGCGCTGATGAGCGATGCGCGGAAACGTAAGTTTAATGTTCTCCTTGTCGCTGCTTTCGACCGCATTGCACGATCCACAAAACACTTCCTGCAAGTCGTGGACGAACTCGACTCAATCGCCATCGAATTTATATCGCGAAGGGAAAACATCGACACCAGCGGAGCGATGGGGAGAATGTTTTTAACGATTATCAGCTGTGTTGCTGAATTAGAGGCTGAGCTCATCAAGGAACGCATCCGGGCTGGCATGAGGCGTAGGAAACTGGAGGGCTTTCGTCTTGGGCGACAGCCCCTTGATATCGACCATCATGCGCTCGTACTGGACCGATTGAGTGGATTATCGCTAACCAAATGTTCGAAGAAGTACGGCATCAGTCGCGCCTCCGTCGTGCGCTTCGTCCGCGAAGCTCGGCAACGAGATTCCGTCGATGTCAGGAAATTCACCAACGCTGCTGTACCAGAGATGGCCGATTCAATCGCTTAACACAAACAGAGGAGGGCAGATGAAGACGTACGACAACAACGGGAAGTTGCTGAACGAACTTACGACGGCGATCACAAAGGACGGGAAGGCGATCAACGTGAGCACTACTTATGACACCTACAGCGGACGTCCAGCGTTTCAGAACATTTCCGTGCGGGACACAGACGGGAAGGTTACCGTGGAAAACATCATCAACGGAAAATTGCTTCCATAGGAGCATCAGTGGCGATCACGGACATTTCGCTTAATCGCATCACCGACCCGGCTGAGCTAGAACGTCTCAAGGCGATGGAGCAGTTTCATGAACTCTCCGACGAATTGCTTCTTAGTATTGCTCGCCGGGTCACCATCTTTCAAATTCCCGACCGCTGGGTTGCAATCAGGCTGATTGTTGCGAACGGAATCCCGATACCTGTGGTGAAAGAGGGAAGACGTTGACCGAATTCCATCCGTACATCTACGTCGAGCATTCGCTCCTGCGACCGACGTCAATCACGGTTGCTGCATTCTCTGGGACACCGTGGCGATTTATCAAAATTCCGAAAAGCGTGTTGTATCGTGATACCGACGGCCAGAGCGGCTGGGTCTCATGGCGGGTGCGGAGGCACTTTCGGGAAAACCACGGTGAATGTTTTCTATTCGGTCGCATCACTGGCTATCGTTGGCAGCGTACTCGCGGCGAAAGCGTTCTGCTCGACACTCGAGGTCGGATTATCGGATCGAAGCACGAGTCCTGCGCTCCGCCGTCAGGGAGCATTACGGTCGGGAATAAAGCGGTGTCAGTCGATCCCGAAGGAACTTGGCACATCAACTCGGTTCAAAGTCGCACTGCTCCACGGGTCTGAACGCCGTCCGCGAAATGAAGAGACCTGCGTTGCGTCGAGATAGGGAAGCGAGAACGCGGATTAGGGAGCTTGCGACCCGGCGAGTCGAAGCCGCGTGGGCGTGTGCCAATGCCCTCTGCCCCGACCTTCCAGAGAACGAGCGGAAAGCATTGGCACAGCAGTTCCTAGACCTCGCTCGCGAGAGCTACCGCCCTCCCATCCCTATTCTCATCAATCCCGCGCAGGTGCAGGAAATCGTCTGGCGGAACTCGCAGTGTGCCAACCGCTATTGCTCCATGGTGATGTTCTCGCGGGAAATTGCGGAGGAACTGAACCAGTTCTTCGATGCGAAGTGAGCGAATACTGTCCAGCGGGTCGGATTCACGCTGGGAGATGCCGTCGGCGACCCCGGTCTGCGGAGAATCAGTTCGTCGCCGCACCCCGGCTTCGGCTACGATGCCTTCCCTGACTTCTTCCGCTTCGCCCACGCTTTTCGCATCGCAGCGCCGATCCGTGCACGGGCTGCTGCCGACATGTGACGATCCGGCTTGCGGCCTCTGCGCTTGCCAGTAGCAGTGGGGTGAGTAGTCCGTTCGAGGGCGTCGATGGCTTGTTGGATTCGGTCACGGTCTTCTCGAAGATCGTTGAGAATAGCCGTAATACCCATGCGCGGGATTGTACTGACAACCCTAGGAGAAGACGGCAAACGGGAAAACACGAAAATCATTACGGGCTCGTTAGGGCAATTAGCTCATCGTCCCGTCGCCGCTGTCGCTTTTTTCTGCACTTCACTCCGGACTTCATCCACCTCTTTCGCCCCTTTTTCGTAAAACTTTGCCTCTTCTGGGGCGAGGTGGTGCAGGAGCTTCAAAAACTCCCCCGCATGAACCCGCTCTTCGTCAGCAATATCCTTCAGAACTGCGATGACGAACTTGTCGTCAGTGGACTCGGCAAGTTGCATGTACATCTGTACTGCCTCGTACTCTGCGGCCACCATGAAGCGAATCGCACGCACCACTTCCGCCTCGGTCAATTTGCGTTCGTTGGCGAGACCGGAAAACGGCGCTCCAAAACTCGGCATGACAGGAAACCTCCTTGAACGGGATGAGGAGGAATCAATCTCCTCTTCATCACGATAACATTCAAATTCTACTGCCCATGAACGCTGTCCAATGCCAAAGCGCCAACCACGTTCGAAAGGCGGAGCGCTTCCGTGCCATTCTGGGTTTGCCCTCGCGATTGACGAAAGCTGCAACTTTTGGGGTGGGATCAACACCTACACCAATCCAGAACGAAATTACACTTACGCTGCATGAGCAAATTCGCAGACGCGCCTTCGAACTGTTCGAGCAACGAGGACGAGGAGAAGGGCACGAATTGGACGACTGGCTCCAAGCGGAAGAGGAACTGACACAACTAGGGAACGAAAATGACTGCCGCATGATGAGTCCTTCCGGACGAACGAATCACGCACGGGCGGAACAGAGTCGCACGTTTCAAGGAGATGCTTCCCGAACGACGAAGAAAAGGCTGATACTGAAACGGTCCTTTGGATGCCGAAGAAGTACTAACGCTCGAAAATACGTGAGGCATTTTCATCCAAACATCGCGAAGGCAGGTGAGCAATAGTGCACACTTAGGTGCTTCTTTGCGACCAGGCGATGTAAATCACCATTACGAATTCTTCCGCTCGGCCTGCTCGGCAGGTAAGAAAACGGAGAAACAAGTTCCGGAGCGACCGGCACGGCGGGTGCTTCGAACGCGTATTGAGCCACCAGCTCCAGTGACGATACCCAAGCTCACCCACAACCCCAGTCCGGTTCCTCTGTCCCCCTTCGTAGTGAAAAAAGGCTCAAAGATTTTCGCCTTATGCTGAGGGTCGATACCACCGCCGCTGTCGGCGATAGAGATGCAATAGCCAAGCTTATTATGGATTCTGCAGAGCCAGGAGGGAGCAGGATAGAGATGGACAATGACGTGTCCGCCGACTGATGTGGCATCAATCGCATTGAGCAAGAGATTCGTCAGTACCTGCACGATCTCAGTTCGAAATCCCGCAACCCTTCCCTCTGTTTCAATGCGCGGATCTACGATGACGCCTCGCCTGTCAGCCTGTGGGTGATAAAAATCCAACACATCGCGCACCAAGGCACGCAGCGCAAATTGCGTCGGCTTGTTGCTGTCGCGGTGAAACTTGAGCATCTGAGTGGAGATTCGATTGAGACCTTTTATCTGCTCCTCCAACGTTCGCATATAACCCTCCGCCTCGGAGCTGCTTTGCAAGGGAGCCAGCAGAAACATGAGATTAGTAATCGCCTCTAAGGGATTGTTGATCTCATGGGCCATCATTAAGGCAAACCTAGCCATAACCGCGAGCTTCTCGGTATTCACCAGAACCTGTTCCATTCGCCTACGCTCACCGATTTCCGACTGCAACTGCTCGGTCAGCTTTTCCGCAACTTCCGTGAGTTCATGCTGGCGCACCCCGGACAACAGCAGTTCCTGGTTCATTGCTGTTGACCTCTCATGCAGGCGCGCAGTCTCCGTCACTTGGATCATTATCCCCACCGGCCGCACATCCGCTCCCAAAACCGGCCATATGGTATACGACCAGTACGGTGCCCCTGAGCGCTCTGGCGCTGTATAGTTTTCAGCCTGTCCCGTGCGATAAACCTTGTCAAACATCGCCAGGAGCTCGTCGCTAGGCACGATTTCGGAGAAAGGCAGACCGATCACAGCGTCTGCGTTTTTCCCGGCGAAGCGGTAGAAGGCGGGATTGGCGTAGCGCACAAAGTGACTCACCCCGACTACGAGAGCCATCGGCAGAGGCAAGCCGTCGAAGATCGAGAGGCAGAGTACCGGCAGATTTTCGATAGGGTCCGAACGGTCGCTGGCAAGGCTCTCGGAATCCATCAGTCGCTCATCTCGCGCGCTTGGCTTTTGACCCTTGGGAGGGCGTACCTTGCGGGCCCGATCGGTTTAGACGCTCCGGAATTCCGCTGATGAGATGCTGAAATTCGTCTAGACGGTCGCCAATGAGGACTACCCCTTTCGAGGTGATTTCATATTCGCGAATATCTTTGGCATGATTGCCACCTCGCATTTTAACCACGACCAAAATCTTCCGAAGTTGGCCTTCGATGGATACGTACCGAAGCCGGATGATGTCATCCGTAAGAAACGAAATCGAGTAGGTGCTGAACGGGAATTCGGTAAAGGACTCATCCACCTCAACCGTGCTGAGAATCGTCACTCCAATTCCGGTTAAAGCGAAGATCATCCGGTAGAGCGACTCGCGAAAGTCGGCACGGAAACCGGGTGACAGCGCCATCTCAAACCCCGCCAACGAATCAATCACCAGGCGCTTGGCGCCGATCTTGTGAACCGCGTCGAGAATAGAGTGCATGGTTTCATCCACCGAGAGGTCTAAGGGGCGGAGATAGAGGATGGCGAGTTTCCCGTCCTTCTGTGGTGTCTCTAAGTCCAAACCAAAACTGACGGCCCGCTCCGCATAGGCGTCCGGGCGTTCTTCAAAGATTGCCACGATCCCCGGCTCCCCCTGACGAATGCCTTCAGCAATGAATTGAGTCGCCAGGACTGACTTTCCTGTCCCGGAAGATCCTGCTACCAGGGCGCTGTCGCCTTCGGGAATGCCTCCGCTCAGCATTTTATCCAACTCCGGAATGCCGAAGGCAAGTCGCCTTTGGCCGGGTGAAATCTTCCTTCTCCTTGTCAGTCCAAAAGTGCGCGAGAAGGCTTGCAGTCCGGCGTCGGTGATGCGGAAAGTGTGTAGTCCAGGCACTGAAGCTCGACCGCGGAGCTTGACGATTTGCAACTTGCGAACAATTGAATTTCGTTCGGCGGTTTGACGCAGCCAGAAGAGACCATCGGCGACGGTGAAAATCGGATTATCACGCAATTCCTCCTCGGCATATTCACCGATCAGGAACGTCGTGGCTTGCCAGCTCGCCAAAAACAGGGCTAAGCGCTGAATGAACGATTGGAGGTCCATTTCGCTGAGCCCACCTTGCGGGTTCCGCACCATGGTTCTGAAGGAGTCCACCACCACAACAGCAGGGTTAGCTTTTTCAACTTCTTTCGTAATTGCCTCAAAGACCGCACCCAAATCCTTCTCCAACACAACTTGGCTCAGATTGATGAAACGGACCGAATTGGTTAACTTGGCTGGATCAAAGAACGTGTACTGCTGCTGATATCGCAGCATTTTTATGGCAGATTCACCGAGGACAGTGAAATAAAGCGCGGGACGCTCTGGCGTCGCATTGGCGAACACGAATTGGTGAGCGAGTGTAGTCTTGCCGCTTCCGGGGGCGCCCGCGAGGATGTTAAACGAGAACTCGGGGAGACCACCGCCCATAATTTCGTCCAGACCAGGCACTCCGGTGGGTAGTATCTTTATGGTCACTTTGTCTTGCGCGCTCATTCTTTCCTCCCCTGCCCAATATCGCTATCTTCCAAAGCCGCATCGGCCCACACGTCCTGCAGCAGGCTCAACGTCAAAGCTTCGCCAACGAAGACGTTCAGCAGACCGAGTAGCTGGGCAATCAAAATGACATCGCCGGCATGGTCCCCGTTGCCTTGCGGCCCGAACTGTTGCATTCCTTCTAGAGATCCATCGACCATCACATGTACCGCGCTAAGATCGCTCGTTTCTGACTTGGCTAACGTCAGGGCGCGGGAGGCGAGTGAATGGAATCCAGCAACTCCCGCCAGTTCCGAGAGAGTACGGCGCAGCTTCTCGAAAACTCGAATCGCGGCAGGTTGCGAAGTGGGTGAAGATGTGTCAGATAGGGCTTCGCAAACCAGAAGACGCCGGGCCAAATCTTGTGACACTGAGGGTGGCATGAATTTCGCTCGCATGCACTACACAGCTGCGATTATACGGGGGTTAATCCGAAGGGCCTTCCTGGCGCGGAGACCGGAATCAGCGTTACTGGTATATCTGCAGAACTCACATCAGATAGCGCCTAATCGATTGCCCTGAAGGGCTCTTGACGGTCGCCTTGGACGTGTCTCTTATGAGAACGAGCACTTCCAATGAGTTAGCGGTAATACGGAGATTCCCCGCAACACTTAGAAGCGCGTCTTCCACACAGGAATGCCCGTCCGCCAACAACTCAAGACGTTCGCTCACGCTGTTGAGTTTGGTAACCTCGTCCAGAATGTTCTCAAAAGGCGGGGCTGGGTTGGATTTTGTCGTGACTTCGAGCTGCGGAGCTATATCCTGCACCAATCGGAGCGTCAAAACTGCGCCCACAAGCGCGAGGAAGAGTCCGAGTAGCTGGGCGATGAAAATGACTTCCCCGTGTCCAGCGTCGTTCTTGTCATTTTGCGGTTCACGCTCTGTCGCTCCCAGCAATGCCCCGTCTGCCGTGACTTGGATCGAGTTAAGTATAGGAGCCTCCTCCTTCGCCAAGGTCAGAGCACGCGAAACGAGCATCCGGTAATCGGCAACTCCCACGACGGCACTGAGAGACCGACGCAGCTTCTCAGAGAGACGAACCATCGCAGTGGGCGCTGATTCGGAGGTCTGTCCCGAAACAACTTCTTGATCAAGAAGTTGTAGAGCTAAATCGCGCATTTCGGGGCTAAGCATCATTTTGAACGCCAAATTGCTCCGTAAATCTGAGTTAAGACATCAATCTTACACCTTGGGCCTCAATGAAATTATCGTATCTTCATCGCCGCAGCTCTCTAGGATGGTCCAGGCAAGATCGTGGCCGATCTTTACCGCAAAGCCCCGAGCATCGCGGTGAGCACCTGCGAGTAAAGCTCCTTGTATTCCCCCGCCATGCGCTCTTTCGAGAAATTATCCTCGACGTACCAATTGCGAACCAGTACGCAATCGC
>PLWX01000300.1 GCA_003151155.1 Acidobacteriaceae bacterium | reverse complement strand
CGAAATTTAGCCACTTACACGGGGCCTATCCGCGCCGGAGCTCGGGGAAGAGGAACATCGAATTGACGCCATGTCGAAAAAATTCAGAAGTCGGCGATCAATCGCAATACTCTGCAACCCGACCATGATTTTCACGTAATCAACTGTTTTCGGGCCGACGCCATTAATCGCACGTAGCTTGTGGAGATTGACATCTTTCATCAACCAGTTTTGCAGGTCCGCTTCAGTTTCGACTTGCTCCCTGCTTAAAAGCTGGACAACAGAGACAAACCGGATGGCACGGTCCTCTCCTTTCCAGTTCAGGAAAGCTGTTGCGGGGATTGAGTTCAAGAGATCAAGCACCGCGGTCACAGTCGTCGCGTTCGGCCACTGTCTCAGGATCCGCTGAATTCGTGGCGTGACGTTCGCGTCATATCTGTTATTGGCTTGCAGAATCGTGTCGGCAATCGTGGCCCCGATGTGGCCATAAGGTGGGTCAACTTGGTGGTACACGAAATCAGGCAGCGATTCAATATATTGGACTAAGCCCCGTGCAGCCTCGTCTGGTGACATTCCCAATCCTCTAAATTCTGCGAGTTGGCAGGCAGGGCTTATTCTCGCTTCAGCGCGATCATCGCCGACTGGTAACGGTGCGCATGATCACTCCGCCATCCGAGTAGCTCTCTCAGGCCGGACGCTCCTACTCGGCAGACGCGATTATACCCAGCCGCCTAGGATGGCTGGTATTGCCACCGCGAATCCTGCACCGAACCCGGCACTCCGAAGGAGAATGCTTTTCCAAGATGACATTTTTGTGCGATTTTACGCCGAAACCGCAATCTGGCAATGTGATCTCGACCCCGCATGGTAGGTCACGAGGTGAAGGCACCGCGTTTCAACCTGCGAGGTTCCGTGTCAGTGCTTCGTAGAGACTTGGTAGCCCTGTGCCTTAGCATTTTTCCACGCCTCTTCGTAGGCCTCGCGATTATGAACCGGAGGTTTATAATCCGTTGCATCTGGTTCAAAAAATGGGAGCCCAACTCAATACAAGTCCGGCACCTGTGCCGAATGAGGCAAAACCCACAGGGCGAAAACGATTGTTCTTCACCGGGGTTTTTGTTGGCGCAGGTAGCTGACGGTGAATCGCGTTACTACTCAACCTTGGTAACGTCTCCTGTACTCTCGAGATTTGCGCGTCGGCCAAAATAAAAGCGGGCAGCGTGGCTGCCCGCCGAGGAGGAACGTCCGCACTCAGAATTCGTAACGAAGTGCGAACTCCATGATGCGGGGACTGTTCAAGGTTGAAGAGTAGTTGCCGAACGAATTGCCACTGTCGTTGCTCAACGAATTGGACAGCAGCGCCGACTGGACATCAAAGCGCACGGTGTTGGTGAGGTTGAAGACCTCCCAGCGGAACTGCACACTCTGCTTTTCGCTCCAAGGCATCTTCCAGCGCTTGGCGAGACCCATATCGATGCCGAAGTAGCCGGGGCCTCGGATTTCGTTACGCTGGCCGGATTGCCCGGCGTAAGCGTAAGTAAAGGAGCTGAGCGCTGCAGGACCATTAGAGAAGAGATTTGGAACGCCGTTGACGATGTATGTGCCGGTTTTCACCGGGGCGATTTGGTTTGCGTTGCCTTCCATCTCGAAGTTCGTCGGGAAGGCGCTGAAACCGTTGTCGACGGTGACCGGGAAGCCGCTGGTCCAGCGGAAGATGCCGGTCAGCTGCCAGCCGCCGATCGCGGCGTCGAGTGCGCGGTTCGCGCCGGAGGCAAACTTGCGTCCGCGGCCGAAGGGCATCTCCCAAACCCAGTTCGCGTTGAACTGGCTGGTTGCGTCAAACGACGAGGGTCCTTTCTGCGCGTTCGGATTCCACGCGTTGATGATGTTGTTGTTCAATCCGCTCAGGCTGCCGGAACTGGCCGGACTGACGCGCTCGGCATCGGAGGAAATGTCGATCGACTTCGACCAGGTGTAGTTCAAGTCGAACTGAATGCCATTCTTCATGCGATGCCGCAACGAAGTTTGCAGGGCGTTGTAATTCGACCAGCCCATCGAACGCCACGCATAGAGCGAGCTGAATTGCGGCGAGTAGTACGAGTACTGCCCGCCGGAGAAGAAGTAGGACTGGTTCGGATTGTTGTAATCCGAAGAGCCGTACTCATCCAAAAGATACAAGCCGAGCGAATCGTTGAACCCCGTCGAACAAAAGGTGTCGAAGGCGAAGATGATTGGATTGGTCGTCGACATTGTGCCGTTCGCTCCGGTACATCCGCTCAGGGTGTAGGCTCCGCCGGGCTGGAGTGGTTGGATCTGGTCTCTCCAGAACTGCTGCACATTCGCGGGCAGCTTGTTCCAACTGTTCATGAACAAGACGGTTGGGTCGGTGATGCCGGCCTGGAGTTGCGGCCGGAAGACCTTTGCAAGGGCCTGCTCGGCTGCGAAGTAGTCGATGCCAGCTTTCTTGTCGTAAATGTCGAGCGGCATGGCGAGGTCGTCCTGTGCCAGCAGACGGTGGGCGAAGCGTCCTACGTACGCCATCTCAAGGGTATAGTTTTCCTTCAACTCGTGACTGATCGCGAAGTCAACCGTATAGGAATACGGAGTTTTGAGGTTCTGGTCGAGGCCCCACGTGATGGCGCCGGTGCCAACGGGGTATAGCTCCGGATATTTAGGCGGGGTCGCAACAGGAAGAATTGCATTTCCGTTCCAATCCTGTTGGGGGATCACGTTCATGTTGGTGATTCGCGGAGCGATCACCGAGTTTTCCACGGCTGAAGGATTGGAAAGCTGCGTGCTCAATCCGAACGAGCCGTTCTGGTCGAAGGTGTTAATCAGGCTCTCGCCGGCACGATCGTAGACCATGCCAAAGCCTGCGCGAATGCTCGTTTTTTGATCAGGTGCATACGCAAACGCGAGTCGCGGAGCGAAGTCCTTGAAGTCCCAGTTGTAATAGCCGGACCTGCCATTTGCTTTACCCGCCCAGTCGAAGCTGAGCAGCGGTGCCTGGTTCGAGGGCGCGCCATTCAGCATTCCTTGACCGCGCTCGTTAAACCAGTTACCCACGTTGATCGTGGGCGCCACTTCGAGCCCATTGGTTTCCCAGGGTGGTGAGAACAGCGAGTAGCGCAAGCCGGCGGTGACGGTGAAATTAGGTTTCAGTTTCCACGTATCCTGCACATACATCTCATAGGCGTCTTCCGCGAAGCGCCGCGAGACCGGAGCACCGTCTGCGAGCGGGCTACCATTCCGGTTGTAGTTGTAGACGGCGTTTCCCAGGGTGACCATGCCCATCATGGATGTGAGGGCGTAGTCGTAATTGCTCGAGAAGCTGGAATCTACAAACCCGATACCAGCATGATTGGCCGGGTTCATCGGATCTGGATTGTTGGCTTGCGAAATGCCTGAGTCCGCCATCCAGTTCGGGTTCGCGATGCCGGTGCTGAATGAGCTGTTGTAATTTGTTTCCGGATTGCGCAGCAGGGAAATCTGGAAACCGAATTGCCAAGTATGTTTCCCCTTGTTCCACGATAGATCGTCCGTGAAGTTATTGATGGGACGCTGGAATTCACTCGAGCGCGTTACGCCCATATTAAACGCCCAGAGTTGGTCCCACGGCTGGGTGGAGTTTCCGATGCTCCCGACGCTCTCGCGAATAAACCCGTAGCGGAAGTTGTTCAACACCGAAGAAGAAAGCACAGCAGTGTAATTCGCGATGATGCCCTTGTTGAAGTTGACCGTCGTGTACTCGGGTGCGTCGCCCGGCACGAAGGGAGCGCCGGCGTTGCTCTCGTTGGCGAGCGAGCCACTCACCGACACGCGGTGGTGAGTGTCTGCCGTAATGTTGTAATCGAGTTTCGCGATATACCAGTTTTTGACGACCTTCGTCGGAGCGCTGAAACGGTACCCGGCAGTGTTTAATCCATCGCCAACTGTGTAATCGTTCGGCAGAGGATAGGTCTGATTCATGAAATTAAGAACCACTGGATCGGGACCGTGGGTCGGATCCTTGGCGCCGCCGTCCCAATTGGTAAGCGTATTAGAGCCAATCGCCGCGTACCCGGCAGGCGCGCTGAAGGACTTTCCGTCGACGCCCGTGACGGTATTGCCCGGACAAGAGGCTCCCCCCGGTCCGCAGAGATATTCGATCACGCCATCGCGCAGCGAAGCGGTCGGAAGGGTTCGAACTGCGCTCTGCGATTCGGAGTCGCGATAGCCTTCATAATTCAGGAAGAAGTAAAGGCGATTCTTAAGGACCGGCCCACCGACCGAGGCACCGAAAATATTCCGATTCAGATGGAGAGGCTTATTGGGCCCGCCACTGGCGATCTGCGCTCCTTTGAGGAAGTAATCGTTCGCGCTAAACGCTGAGTTGCGGTTGTACTCGTAAACTGAACCATGGAAGTTGTTGGAGCCGCTCTTCGTTACGAGCGCAACTTGTGCGCCAGAGGATACGCCCTGGTCCGCGTTATAGTTGTTCGTCGTGACGCGGAACTCCTCCACAGAATCCAGAGTGACAGGCAGAACCGACTGGAATGCGTATCCGCCTTTCGGATTCACCGGGATGCCGTCGACGGTAATGTTGCTTTGATCGCTCCGCGCACCCGCGACTGCACCGCTACGTGTATCGACGTCGGTGTCCTGCCGATTGCCGGTGTACAGCACACCGGGTTGCAGGCTGAGCAGGTCGGGCACGTTGCGGCTTTCCAGCGGCAGTTGCTGAACGGCGAGCTGATTGAAGGCGTTGCCGAGCGAGGCGTCGGTGGTGTTCAACATTTCCGCCTCGGCGGAAACCTCAATCTTCTGCACGGTCGAACCGATCTGGAGCTCGAAATTACGCGTCACTGGAACGTTCACGAGAAGGTCGAGACGCTCCTGCACTTCACGGAATCCCGCTCTTGCGATGGTTAGGGTATAACTGCCGGGCGGCAGCGCGAGAAAGCGATACTCGCCCGAGCTGTCGCTCTTGGTTTCGCGTCGCAATGATTGCTCGTTGCCTGAGATGGTGAGGCTTGCATCGACAATGGCGGCGCCTGATTTGTCGGTTAGAACGCCGCGGATGGAGGTTGTTCCGGTTTGTCCGAAGGATGCGACGAGAACACTCAAGACGACGAGCGCACAACCCAGCACCTTGCTCATATCTTTGTCTTTGTCCTCCGACTTAGAAAGTGGCCGAATTATAGTTACCGGTACAGTTAGCGTCAATAAAAAGTTACCAATAAGAGGAATTTGTTTCGATTGCAGTCCTGTTTTTCAATTTAGCCGGACGCTCGCGGAGGAGTGTCCGGCTGAAACGCGCGGATTACGAGGCTTCCGTGAAGTAGTACTCGTGTTGACCGTCGCGAATAATAAGGGCTTTCTCTCCCATGCTTCAGTGACGACGAACTCGAAGCCGTCATTGGTGGGATCTAAGGTGATAAACGCGGGCGAGCCGTCGTCATTCTTGCGTGAGGCCACCTGGCTCTTCCAGCCGACGAGAGCTCAGTGCGGAAACACGATTTCATCGCGGAGACGGGAACGACGGCTGCGCTGTTCGGAAACGATTTTATGCCGTGATTCGCGTGCTCGCGCAAAGCGGCCCTGCTTCGTAGCACGAAAGCCGGCACTTCTCAGGCGAAAGCCGTCTGGCGGTAGCGACGCAATGCGTTCGTGTGTCATGTTGCCGGTCGGCAGTCCCGACTTCTCGCAGCAGACTGTTTGGCAAGACGAGGTCGTAGGCTAGCGGTCGCCTTGCTCGGTAATGCAGTTCGCCGCAGTCATTGCGCGGCGTTGCGCTGCTCAACATCTGGGACAATCGAAGCCGCTCAGGCAAAGCCGCGTAGAATGCCGGACACCTCAGGGCTGTCTACCGCGGATTGTTTGCCTTCGGCGTGAGTTTCCGCAGCACGAACTCCTGGACCAACCCTGTGGCCACGATCTGCTCGCTAAATTACCAAGCATTGGCACTTGCCGTCGCATCTCCGCATACCCGCCAATCTGGCCCAAAATCCCCGCAGCACCTCCGCATCACCGCCGATGCCCCGAACCCTATTGCCGATCCGTCGAGGGCTGGAAACAGGTCTGGGCAAGTGATGTTCATCTTGACAGCCCGGGGACGGAAGATCAGGTTGGATGGATTGGGGAGGGGCACTGCCCGAGCCATCTTCCTAACGCCTCTAGGCTTCCTAAAGCTTCCTAACACCTCAGCGTTCCTAATCGTTCCTAAGTTGCTTTTCGCATCATTGTTGACGTTTTCATGATCACCCTCAATTACGTTGACTCCAGAGCCACTTAGATTTACCGTTTTCTTCGGGAAATTTGTACCGCTAGGGCTGTGTCCCTTCTTCGGCACCAGAATTCCAGAAATAACCGCGAAAATACAGGGTTTCGCGAACGTTAAGGAAGGCTTCCTAGCAGTCTTCCTAACATTTTTTAGAAATCGCCTGAGGTTTTCTCCAAAAACCAGTATTGGTCTTTAGGAGAAAACATTGGCGTACCGAAAAGTAAACCTCTACAAGTATGTTCCGACCAACGCCGGATGGCGTTACCTCAAGGCCGCATTTCACTCCAATAATCGAATTAAGCCGCACGTGGTTGCCACCCCGCAGGGCGAGGTGACAATTAAGAAGGGCCAGTATTACTTGGGTTACGGCCGTAAGTGGGAACCTGTCGGCGATGACCCGACTGAAGCGCACCGCTTGCTTCTGAAAAAACGTGGAGAGCTTCAGGTAGTAGCGAGCGGCGGCACCGTGATTCAGAACGAGCAGAACACGGTGTCGGGTACGCTTCGCGCTGCGTTCGATGAGTGGCTCGAAGAAATCAAGGACGGCGGCAAGCATCAGGACACATGCGATGCCAAGGCTCTGGTTGCGGAAGAGTTCATCAGGTCTTGCAAGGTGAAATTGCTATCTGCGGTGACCCGAAAACACTGTCTGACGTATGTCAATGCTTGGCTGAAGGCGAAGGGCAACGATGATCGAACGAGATTCCACAAGTTCCTACACCTCCGTCAGTGTCTCGTGCGCAACAAGCTAAACGAGCACCTGACCAAGAAGGACGCGCCTAAGTACACGACGAAAGACCCTGTGGCCTTCGAAGACGACGAGCTGAGCCTATTCTGGACAGTATGCCAACCCCATAAACGTCTCCTCTACACTCTTCTGCTCTGCTGCGGCCTTCGCCTTCAGGAAATCACGACGCTCCGTTGGGCGGACATCCTGTGGAACGAGGGCGCACTGCGTATACAGCCTCGGCCCGAGTGGGGGTTCATTCCGAAGCGGCATCATTGCCGCGACATCCCGTTGCAGGATGAATTGCTAGAGCAGCTGCGCGTCCGTAAGTTGCTTTCGAAGTCACCGCTGGTCTTCTGCACCAAGTCGGGCAAACCGGTGCGACATCTGTGGGACGATTGTCAGGTACTTTTTAAGAAAACGAAAACCGTCCCGTTGGAGAAGGCTCATCCCCACACATTTCGAGCAACATTCTGCACCACGCTTCTCCGTCAGGACGTTGCGATCCCGGACGTGATGGGGCTCATGGGGCATAAAGACGTTGCCTCGACCATGAGGTATATGGCAATTATGCGCAAGTCTGAACTCAGAGAGAAGATGGGAAAGGTGAAATTTGCGGTTGCTTGAGCCGTTGAACCTGATTTGTCCGGACGAAAATGGTTGATCCTATGGGCGCTACGTCGCTCGGTTCTCACGCGATTTTCGTTGATTGGATTTGAACGCAGCCCATCTGCTTCTTTGGGCTTTTACGATAGCGGCGCGACCCTCAGCCGAAAGTCGGGCCGGTCCTTTAACCTTCTTTGGGGGACGCTTCTCAACCCTCTTTCTTTCGGCCGCCGCACTGCAAACTTCACTGCAGTATCTCTGATTCGGTTTTTGACGGATGAAGTACGGGTACTCATTACAAGTGTCAATTGCACATTTCAGCAGCTTATCTGTATTCCCCTTCAGCCATTCCAGTGCATCGGTAGTATGGCTGCACCATACAGCCGAGTCGGGCCGGGGTTCTCCTCGCTGGATTGCCCTCCTGTAGTGTTGCAGTTCTCGGGTTTCGCTGATGAGCCGATTAACGGCTGCGGTTGGATTGTTCTTGACTCTCCGACGCTCCCATATGACACGGAGTTTGTGCTGGAGCAATAGCAAATAAATATCGTCCGGATCTCCGGTTAGTGGCGGCGGGGGGACGTTTGCCACTGACCAGAGACTGGATATCCGCGAATACATAGGCGCAAGTGTCTGATCTGCGGTATCCAGTTCGCATCTCGGGAACCACTCTGCATATCTCTTCCGCAGCCCCGGACGATTGTTGACGACCGCGAGTAGAAATTCTCGGCACTCCATAGCAGGAACTGAATTACTCCGGTTTTGAACGTTCAATTGATGCCTGTTAATGACGAGAGTTATTCCTCCGTTCACAATCATTTCATCGCATTCGACCGAAGCTGTGACGGAAGGCTGCCTAGCACAATAAGCGAAATGCGACAACAAATCCAGACTCCCGCTGGGGAACCATGAGAAGAGTTCCTCCCAACGCATTCGGCGCCTTCTCGATGAGGACGACACCAGCGGCGGCTAGAAGAATAGCGCCACACTGCGCGGCGCCCACTTCGACTCCCCGAAATCGGGCGCTGAACTGGTGCGTACCTGTATCGAGATCGTCAGCGATGTGGGTTAGTGATCGAAGAGGGCATACACCCACGACCGAGCGGCAGAGCGGTCAGATCAGAAGGAGGGCGCTATGACCGAGATTCTTGCCGAAAACACCATAGGTACCTCAACTGGCGACAAATTGTCGCGAGTTACTGGTGGCTACGAGTCCCTAGACGTGGAGGGCACGAAGACAGCTTATGCAGAACTCAGTGCTCTTCTCGACGGTTTAGCGAACGCAATACCGAATCTCGAACAAATGGCTCCGCACTTAGGAAAGATGCAGTCGCTGCTCAGCCAGCGAGGTGCCGACCGGAAGAAGGTTCTCAAACAGTGGGGCGGCACGAATAAGAAGAGGGCTGGACGACTACTTGATGGTAGGACGTACGACGAGTTTCCAACTAGGTGATCCACTGCGGAAAAATTGCCACCGTTCTTCACGCGAATTTCTTCCGCAGTCCTGACTCACGTACGCCGGACAATTGTCTGAGCATCATCACTGGAATACAAGCGCGATGCCGTGTCAGGGCGTGTCTATGCGATCCAGTACGCGGAAATCGACTGGGAGAACGGGCGTGCCTTCGTGATGCGCCGGAAAACGCGCCCAACCATTCCAAAGCTGATCCGCCGCCTTGTCGCTGGACAAGGAGAAACCAAAGAGGGAGAAAACGATTGAATGGGATCACACAGGTCTGGGAACGTCTGTTTCTCGGGAGTCTCGCCGATGCGGAGAGGCTCGCCAAGTCGAATCCTCATCGAATTACTGCGGTTCTGACTCTTTGTCCTCAGCCTCCGCGAAGCAAAGCGATTGGTGCGGAATACTTCCACTTTTCTGTTGCGGATGATCGCCCAATCCCGGCAGGTCTGCTGGACACGATTTTCTTCGCGCTTTCCAAGAACATTCGCTTGGGAAGAGTACTTGTCCACTGCGTGGCGGGATCAAGTCGCTCNNCGTCTCCGCCCAATCGTTGATCCATCGCCTGTACTTCTAGCCAGCATAAAGGAGCAGCTCGGATGAAAAGAGCAGCGATCTACGCCAGAGTGAGCACGTCGGATCAGCATGTCGAAACGCAACTCTACGACTTGCGCCAACTTGCTCAGCAACGCGGCTACACCGTCGTTGGGGAGTACACCGACGTTGGAATCAGCGGCACGAAAGCTCGTCGCCCCGGTCTCGACGCGCTGATGAGCGATGCTCGGAAACGTAAGTTTAACGTTCTCCTTGTCGCTGCTTTCGACCGCATTGCGCCGTCAACGAAGCACTTCCTCCAAGTGGTGGATGAACTCGAGAGTCTCGAAATCGAGTTCGTGTCAAGACGGGAAAACATCGACACAAGCGGTGCGATGGGAAGAATGTTCCTAACAATTATCAGTTGTGTTGCTGAATTAGAGGCCGATCTCATCAAGGAACGCATCAGGGCTGGCATGAGGCGCAGGAAACTGGAGGGCTTTCGCCTCGGACGCCAGCCTCTGGAAATCGACCACGGCGCCCTCGTGCAAGATCGTCTGAGTGGGCTTTCGTTAACAGGATGTTCCAAAAAATACGGTATCAGTCGCGCTTCTGTTGTTCGTTTCGTCCGCGAAGCTCGGCGGCGAGATTCCGTCGCTGCCAGGACGTTCACAAACGCTGGTGTTTCAGAGATGGCGGATTCGGTCGCTTAACAAGCATCAACAATCAGGAGAGAAGATGAAGACATACGACAACAAGGGCAAGTTGCTGAACGAGCTTACGACGGCGATCACAAAGGACGGCAAAGTGATCAACGTGAGCACTACCTATGACACCTACAGCGGTCGGCCAACCTTTCAGAATATTTCAGTGCGGGACACTGACGGTAAGGTCACCGTCGAAAACATCATCAACGGAAAATTGCTTCCGTAAGAGCATCAGTGGCGATCACGGACATTTCTCTGAATCGCATCTCCGACCCGGATGAGCTAGAACGGCTGAAAGCAATGGAGCAGTTTCATGAACTCTCCGACGAGTTGCTCTTCCGTCTCGCACACCGGGTCACCGTCTTTCGAATTCCCGACCGCTGGGTTGCGATCAGGCTCATCGTCGCGAACGGAATCCCGATTCCTGTGGTGAAAGAGAGAAGACGTTGACCGAATTCCATCCGTACATCTACGTCGAGCACTCGCTCCGGCGACCGACCTCAATCACTGGTGCTGCATTCACAGGCGCACCGTGGCGATTTATCAAAATGCCGAAAAGGGTTTTGAGTCGGGATGTGGACGGCCAGAGCGGCTGGG
>PLWX01000284.1 GCA_003151155.1 Acidobacteriaceae bacterium | reverse complement strand
TGGCACTTCAAGCATCAGAATGCGGATTACATCAGCTTCAACGATGGGCGGATGCGAGGCGGATTTTTTAAATCGAGCCAACCGCGTCCGGGCGGCGCCGTTGTGGTGGCCTATGCCGTCGACTTGGAGGAGACGCGCGCGAAAATCATCGTGAACGGCGGATCGATTTGCCGGCAGACGTTCACCTTCCCGGGAGGACGGCGATTTCACTTCAGCGATCCATCGGGCAACGTACTTGGGGTGTGGTCGGACAAATAGAAACGACGGCGATTTTGTTATAATTTTCAAGTCCCGCCAGAGGGGCGCTATCGTCTAGGGGTTAGGACGGAAGATTCTCAATCTTCAAACCCGGGTTCGATTCCCGGTAGCGCTACCATTCCTTCCTAAGCCGTTCATTTCAGAATGGTTGCTAGCCTGCCTGAGGGCTTGTCCCAAACTTGTCCCAAAGAATCGATGCTTTGCCCTGAAAGTGAGTATTGCAGGGTATGGCAAACACTACTGTAAGTCTTCGAGAGCGCGTCAAAGGTGCGGACGGTCTTTGGCGCTGGTCTCAAAAAATTCTCATCCCAGATTCCAAACTGACACCTGCGGAGGCCGAACGTATCTCTCGGAAGCAGATCGGCTGAGACGCGGATTGATCTCTCATTTCACCCCAGCGCAAGCTTCCTTCGCCGTGGTCTCGCTACATATTTTTGCGCTGCGTTGCGGGTCGGCTGGGCCTCGGCATGGCGTACCACGAGCAGGGAACCGTCCTGCGGAATCCCCACATCCCCGTTCCTGAGCAGCCAGCGCCCGAAGCATCCTCGGTCGAGGCCGATGAGGACAATCAAGTCTTTTTGAGTTGATTGCCGCAGAGGGTCACGCCCGTCCGGGTGGCCCTCATTTGTCGTCTAGGGTTCGCCGACGAAGTCGGTTGCCGAGCGAGTCCTTGATCGACCTCCGCCACGAGCGCAACATCCCCAGACTCCTGTGCCTTGTCCCAACAGTACTTGTTGAAGCCGCACCCACCGCACTTCGTCCAGCCCACTGGCTCGTACGGTTCAGCCCCAAGCTGTTTGAGCCGCAGCACCCGCTCCAACTCCGCTAGTATTGCGGCAACACCCCCGTCACATGGAACGTCTACGATGTCTCTCTTGCCTGTGTGTACTTGAAGCCGCTTGGCACGTTCCCCAATCGTCCTCTCGAACAACCAGCCGTAAAGTTGAAATTGCAACGTGATCTCCACGTGGTGGTCGGCATCCACCTGTCGGGACAGCTTCGAGTCGCGGATGATGTATCCATCCGTATCCCAGATCAAGTAATCAGGACGCCCTACGACGATTACCGGGATGCCAGCGACATCGGTTTCGAGGGCGAACTCACCTTGATATATCACTCGTAAATGGTTTTGGATCGCCTCGATGGTGCGCGACACTCGGTCGGGCGCAGGGATCGCGCTGATGTCTTCGCATGCTCCCAGAGTGGCGAGGTGCTGCTGTTCGTGACGCTCGCCTAGTGTTCGTAGGATTTCATCGAACGCACTCGGCTCAGCCTCCGGAAAATCATGCTCGCGAAGGTAGATGCGGAGGTCGCAAGGGGTTGGGCGATAAAGACTGACGATATCGGAAACTGTGACGCGCATCGAGACGGACTTTAGACGGAATGTCAGCTGCTCACAAGTGACTCGCGAGTAATCCCGCCCAGCTTTTGTGTACCTTCTGCCACTCCGTTGAAGAAAAGACTGTCCGATTTCGACGTCTGCTCGGTACTATATAAGGTGTCAGACCCCCTCTCCTCAGCAAAACACGACATGTATGCGGTTGAATTCCGACGCCATCCGCCTGTATTTGCCACAGGGCACTTGTGGCAACACCATGACACGTCTGTACACCAATCTTCAGCACTACTATGATTCGCAGGTCACGTTGATTTCCGGGAGTGGGGAGTCGATCTTTTGAGCAAGTCTCACGCTGCTCAACTTGATGATCGGTCTCTGCAAAGGCGCTATTAAAACGCCGTCTAGGAGATGGCTGGCTTCTCAAGAAACTCAGATTTACGTGTGATTGTTCGAGATTAAGTTCTAATCTTCCCCAAAAAATACTGGACAAATTCAAATTTTCCGGCTCTAGTATAGTTGGGGGCAATTATGAGTTGGACAGGTAGTGACCAAGAGGCTCTACTACGGCACCAGAAGAACTACTATGGTGCAATGGATGTCGTGACCAAACCCATCCAGTGGGTTACGTCCGCGCTGACTATGCTCTTCGCGATTGTGTTGTTCGGCTGCATCGCCCTTATCTACCCGATTTACAACCACTTTAAAACAGGGGTGGACATCAATTGGTTCTTCGTCGGGGTGGGTTTGTGGCTGCTGTTCTTGCTTCCCGTGTTCCTCTGCTGCTTCGGGTATACCTGCCTAACAGGTATACCAATCCTCATCTACATCTTTTTCGTCATGGATGACAAAAGTGGGTATGACCCCGGCCTCCGCATGGTACATATTTTCGCGGTTTGGGAAATCATCGGGGTGCTCATCCTGTTCAAGAAGATTACAAATTGGCTCCTGAAACGACACCGGATGTACAAGGAAACCGGGAAGCGCCAATCTTTGAGACCATCTTTTGTGTGTTACAGATAGGCGGGTTAATGGCGTGGTGGGGCATTCAGAAGGCGGTCGGCGTAGACCCTGACAAAATTGGGACTTAACTTTCTAGGATTAAGGGGTGATGGGATGCCCTCGTGGTTGGGCGTCCAGAGAGCGGCGGGGGTAGACCCGGATGAAGTGGATTAGGAGTGGTGGCACCCTCCAAGAAATACAACCAATCTAGCTATCCCGCTCTTCAATTTCCCGGTATCGCTTTCACTCTGACACTGCGCTAAAGAAATTTAGCTTTTGCCCATAGGCTCGCGAATACCCGCATTTTATGCGGCTAATCGACATCGTCGGAGATTTATAAACAAAAGACTGTCCGATTTCGACCTCGGCTTCGTAATCTATAAAATGTCAGACGTCTCATCTTCAGCAGAAACCAACGTATATGCGGTTGAATTCCGACGCCATCCCGGCGATTTGGGCGTGGTCATTGTCGTATTGGCGGAAAGTCGCACAAAAGCTATTGAAGAGGCGTGGCGGCTCTTCCCGGAATACAAGCGCGATGCCGTGTCAGGCTGCGTCTACGCGATCCAGTACGCGGAAATCGACTGGGATAACGGGCGTGCCTTCGTAGTGCGGCGGAAAACGCGCCCTACCATTCCAAAGCTGATCCGCCGACCTGTCGCAGGACAAGGTGAAGCCCGAGAGGAGGAAAACGATTGAATCGGATCACACGAGTTTGGGAACGCCTGTTTCTTGGAAGCATTGCAGATGCGGAGGCGATCGCCAAATCGAATCCTCATCAAATTACCGCGGTTCTGACTCTCTGTTCGCAGGCCCCACGGGGCAGAGCGGTCGATGTGGAATATGTCCATTTTCCCATCACAGATGATCGCCCGATCCCAGCAGGTCTCCTGAATACGATTTTCCTCGCGCTTTTCAAGCACATTCGCTCGGGGAGAGTACTTGTCCACTGCGTGGCGGGATCAAGTCGCTCTCCGATCATTGTTGCGGCGTGGATGAAGATTGTCGGATACAAGAGCATCGAAGAATGCATGTCTGAGATTGTGCGTCTCCGCTCAATCGTTGATCCGTCTCCTGTACTTCTAGCCAGTGTGAGGAAGCAAATTCGATGAAAAGAGCAGCTTACGCAAGAGTGAGCACCTCGGATCAGCATATCGACACACAGCTATTTGACCTACGCAAGTTTGCCCAGCAGCGTGGGTACTCGGTGGTCAGCGAGTACACGGATGTAGGAGTGAGCGGGTCGAAGGCTCGTCGTCCCGGCCTCGACGCGATGTTGAGCGATGCACGAAGACGCAAGTTCAACGTCGTTTTGATCGCTGCGTTTGATCGCATCGCTCGAAGCACGAAATACTTTCTTTCAATCGTAGATGAACTGGACAGCCTCGGCGTCGAGTTCGTCTCGCATCGCGAGAACATTGACACCAGTGGCCCGATGGGGCGATTCTTCATCGTTCTTATCTCGGCTTTGGCGGAAGCGGAAAAGAGCATCCTTGTCGAGCGCATCAAGGCCGGAATGCGAAGACGGAAGCTAGAAGGATTCGCGCTCGGTAGGGCACCGCTCGATGTAGACCATCAAGCACTCGTGCGTGATCGAACGTCGGGCATGAGCCTCACGAATGTTGCGAAGAAGTACGGCGTGAGCCGTGCCAGCGTAGTGAGGTTTGCACGCGAAGCGCAAAGGCGCGAACTCGCCGATGTCGTGGATGTCGCCGCCTTTGAGCAGCCTGATACGGTCGAGTACATCGCCTAGACTCACGCGGTATTTTCAAATCAACAAACACAGGAGGAGTCACGAATGAAGACGTTCGACAACAACGGAAAGCTGCTCAACGAAATGACCACGAGCTACACGAGTGATGGCAAAGTCGTGAACGTCAACACGGTCTACAACAATGGTCGTGCAACATTTCAAAATATCTCCGTGCGCGACAATGACGGAAAGGTGACGGTCGAAAACATCATCAACGGAAAACTGCTGCCTTAGGAGTAGTTGTGGCGATAACGGACATCTCACTGAATCGCATCTCCGACCCGGATGAGCTGGAACGCCTCAAAGCGATGGAGCAGTTTCATGAACTCTCCGACGAATTGCTCATTCGCCTCGCTCACCGGGTCACCATATTTCGAATTCCCGACCGCTGGGTGGCGATTAGGCTGATCGTTGCCAATGGAATTCCTATACCGCTGGCGAAGGAGAGAAGACGTTGACCGAATTCCGACCATACATCTACGTCGAACACTCGCTGCGGCGACCGACGTCAATCACGACCGCCGCGTTTACAGGCGCACTGTGGCGATTTATCAAAATGCCGAAAAGTGTTTTGAGTCGAGATGTGGACGGCCAGAGCGGCTGGGTCTCATGGCGTGTGCGGACGCACTTTCGGGAAAACAACGGCGAATGTTTTCTATTCGGTCGCATCACTGGCTACCGCTGGCAGGGGACTCGCTTCGGCGCCGTTCTGCTCGACATTCGGGGTCGCATTATCGGAGTGAAGCACGAGTCCTTTGCTCCGCCGTCAGGCAGCATTACGGTCGGAAACAAAACCTTGTCGTTCGATGCCGAAGGAACTTGGCACATCAACGCGGTTCAAAGTGGCACTGCTCCACGGGTCTGAACGCCGTCCGCGAAATGAAGAGACCTGCGTTGCGTCGAGATAGGGAAGCGAGAACGCGGATTAGGGAGCTTGCGACACGGCGAGTCGGAGCCGCGTGGGCGTGTGCCAATGCCCTCCGCCCCGACCTACCAGAGAAAGAGCGGAAAGCATTGGCACAGCAGTTCCTAGACCTTTCTCGTGGGAGCCACGAACTGCCGATCCCAATCCGCATCGATCCGGCGCAGGTGCAGGAAATCGTCTGGCGCAACTCGCAGTGCGCCAACCGCCATTGCTCCATGGTGCTGTTCTCGCGGGAAATTGCGGAGGAACTCAACGAGTTCTTCAACGCGAAGTGAGCGAACGCCGCCTCGTGTCCAATTCACGCCTCAACAGCCAGAGGATCGTATTCCGGCCGGAGGTTGAAAAATCCCTAGTTGCCAATGCGGTGTGCTGATCTAGACCCCGGCGCTTCTGTTGGCATCTGCTTGTGGTGCGACCACAGGTACGCGGACTACAGCCCGAAGATCGAAGCTGAGCACTTTGCGAAACACTGCCCCGAAGCGCCCGGGGAACTGAAAGAAACCGCAAGGGCGAGGATGGCGAAACCTAACCGCTAGACGCTACACCTCAAGAATCAAAAAAGGAGACAAGGCAAATGGACATCATCAATAATCACGGCGAGAAGATCGGCTTCAATGACGTTGCGATCTCGAACGAGAAAAGCGTCACGATCACTCGCATCAACAATGTCACGACGGTCAACGTGCGTGATCGCACGAC
>PLWX01000180.1 GCA_003151155.1 Acidobacteriaceae bacterium | reverse complement strand
GCTGCAGTCAATGTCTCCGGACCGGCTACGGGGTCGCGTGCTGGCCGTGTATTCCATGATGTTCATGGGCATGGCGCCCTTCGGGGCGCTGTTTGCCGGAGCCATCGCCGAGCACGTGGGCGCGCCCATCACTGTGGCGATCGGCGGCGTGGCTTGTATCTGTGGCGGCCTGTTCTTCGCTCGCAACCTTCCGGCCTTTCGCGATGCAGCCCGGCAGATGGTGCTGGCACAGCAGATGGTGGGTGGAGAACCGGCGGGCGAGATTACTACCGGCTCAATCGTGCCAGTCAGCGATGAAGCCTTGGGCAGTGAACCTCGGGGTTCTTAAGCGCCGCCTGCGAGTCCTTAAAGTGCTATGTTTCAGGAGCTCTGATCGCGGTATCCTAGAAATCGCAACATCCTTGCAACAGCGCATTTCAATCTTGGCAGGTGGTGCGAGGTCCTCTTATGTTCGGTGATCTTGGAGTTCCAGAAGTACTCTTCATTCTCGGCATCGCGCTCTTGATTTTTGGTCCCCGCAAATTGGGAGACTTGGGCAAGGGATTGGGCGAGGGAATTCGCGGGTTCAAGGCGGCTCTCCACGAGCCAGCCCCAGCGCCGAAGAAGGAAGAAACTAAAGAAATCACAGCGTAACCCGCTGCTGTTTCACGGCCGGAGCCTCCAGGTTCCGGCTGTTTGCTTTTGCTGCGTGCAAGGAGTCCGTCCCTCCTCGCTAGCCAGATTTGGCCCGTTCCCTATACCATTGCGTCACTCTTCATATTGACCGGGTGACTATCTGAATGAAAGCAAGCTCGCGTAATTGGCTCGCGCTTTTCCTCCTCCTCACGGTTTTCAGCTTTGTTCTCCCAGCCCAGCAATATTCCGAACAAACTTTCAGCGCAATGAAGTGGCGTCAAATAGGGCCTTTCCGCGGCGGACGTGCGCTTGCCGTGAGCGGCGTGCCGGGCGATCCAGCGACGTTTTATTTTGGCGCGGTGGCGGGCGGCGTGTGGAAGACCATCGACGCGGGCGGCACATGGAAGCCGATCTCCGATAAAGAGGGAATCACTTCAGTCGGCGCGCTCGCGGTCTCCAGTAGCGACCACAACGTGATCTATGTTGGAACGGGTGAAGCCTGCATTCGCGGCAACATCACCTACGGGAACGGCGTGTATCGATCGGTAGATGCCGGGCAGAGCTGGCAACATCTTGGTCTGGAAGACACCCGCCAGATCGGCCGCGTGGTCATCGATCCGAAGAATCCCAACCGCGTGTTCGTTGCCGCTCTCGGTCACGCGTTTGGCTCGAACACGGAGCGCGGCGTCTTCCGCACCCTGGATGGCGGTAAGACCTGGGAGAAAGTTCTCTACAAAGATGACAAGACGGGGGCCATCGACATTCAGTTCGATCCCACGAACCCAAATACTCTGTATGCCGCCATGTGGCAGGTTGTACGTCAACCGTGGAACATGAGCAGCGGTGGGCCCGGCAGCGGTCTTTATAAATCGACCGATGGTGGCACCACCTGGACGCACCTTGAAGGTCACGGTCTTCCCGACGGAATTCTTGGCCGCATCGGTATCGCGGTGGCGGCAAACTCGTCGCGCGTCTATGCGCTGATCGAAGCGAAAGAAGGCGGCATCTTCCGTTCGGAAGATTACGGCGCAACCTGGACGAAGATCAACGACGACGAGCGTTTTACGCAGCGCGCCTGGTATTTCACTCATATCTTTGCCGATCCGAAAAACATCGATACCGTTTACGTGCTGAACACCGGCGCATTCCGTTCCACCGACGGCGCGAAGAACTTTGAACTCCTGCCGGCTCCGCACGGCGATCATCATGGCCTGTGGATCGATCCCACGAATTCGGATCGGATCATCAACAGCAACGACGGCGGCGCTACCATCACGCTCGATGGAGGAAAGACCTGGTCGTCGCAGCAAAACCAGCCGACGGCGCAGTTCTACCACATCGTTGCCGACAACCGTTATCCCTACTGGGTGTATGGCGCGCAGCAGGACAACTCGACTATCGGCATTGCCACCATGGACGAGCAGGAAGGCGTGATCGGACGCCAGGATTGGTACGCGGTGGGCGGTGGCGAGAGCGGCTACATCGCGCCCGATCCGCGGGATGCCAACATCATCTACGCCGGAGATGGCGGTGGACTGGTTACGCGTTATGACCACGCGAAAGAGACGGTCCAGGATATTTCGCCGATTCCTCTCGATACTTCCGGTCAGGGCGCAGCGACACAGAAGGTGCGCTTCCAGTGGACCGAGCCGATCATCATCTCGCCCAACGATCCCAATACCATCTACACCGCGGGCGATCGCGTTTATAAGACCACCGATCAAGGACGAAGCTGGAAAGAGATCAGCCCCGACCTCACGCGCAACGACAAATCGAAGCAGCAGCCATCGGGTGGTCCCATCACGCTCGACATCACCACGGTGGAGTACTACGACACGGTGTTCACGTTGGCGGAGTCGCCGAAACAGAAGGATCTGCTGTGGGTCGGCACCGATGATGGCCTGATGAAGCTCTCGCGGGATGGCGGCGGCCACTGGGACGACATCACGCCGAAAGCAATACCCGAATGGAGCACCGTCGATTTAGTCGAAGCGTCGCCATTCGATGCCGGAGCGGCGTACATCGCGGTCGATCGCCACAAGTTGGATGACATCAAGCCCTATGCCTATAAGACGCACGACTTCGGTAAGACGTGGACGGCCATCACTGCTGGTCTGCCGGATGGCGCTGTCGTCCATGCTGTGCGCGAAGACACCGTTCGCAAGGGCCTGCTCTTTGCCGGCACGGAGAAGGGAGTTTTCGTTTCGTTCGATGACGGCGGGAACTGGCAGAAGCTCCAACTCAACCTGCCGATCACGCCGATCCACGATCTCGTGGTGCACGCCAACGATCTCGCGGTCGCGACTCACGGGCGATCGTTCTGGATACTCGACGACATCACGCCCTTGCGTCAGCCCGCAACGGCGAGCGCGGAGGCCATGCTGTACGCTCCGCGCGCGGGTGTGCGCGTGCATTATTCCGACGCGGTGGATAAACGGAGACCGGTGGGCGATAATCCACCCAACGGATCAACCTTCTACTATTACTTGAAGAGTGTCCCGAAAGATGAAGCCACGCTTGAGATTCTCGACGCGCAGGGGATGCCGGTAAAGAAGTTCTCCAGTAAGGAAAAGAAAGACGACGGTCAACCGCAAGAGTGGCCGGATCTCGAGCCGCCGCCAAACATCATTCCCGCCAAGGCCGGTCTAAATCGCTTTGCGTGGAACCTGCGATACGAAGATCCGGTGCAATCGCCCGGAGCTTTTTACGAAGGTCTTCCGCCGCAAGGGCCGGTCGCAGCACCGGGAAAATACACCGCGCGTCTGACGGTCGATGGCAAGCATTACGATCAACCCTTCGAGTTGAAAGCCGACCCCCGTCACACGGCTGAGCACGTGCAACAGGTCGAGCAGCAAGTCGCGTTCGAACTCCAGGTTCGGGATCAGATCACGAAACTACACACGGCGGTGAACCAGATCCGCGATGTGCGGGCCAAGCTCGACGCGCTGAAAAAGTGGATTGGTACCGACGAGAAGGGCAAAGCTCTCGTCGAAGCCGCCGATGCGCTCGACAGGAAGATGTTGGAGGTGGAGAGCCAACTCATCCAGGTGAAGCTGAAAAGTTCGGAAGGGAACTTGCGCTATCCGAACATGCTGAACGAGCAGTGGGCCACCTTCGCCGCTTTGGTCGATATTGCCGATGCCGCTCCGACGCAACAGGAGCAGGATGTTTTCAAATACCTTTCGACCCAGACCGACGAGAATATTGCGAAGTGGGAGCAGATTCGGAAGAACGATGTACCTGCGCTGAACGATCTGATGCACAAGTCGGGAGGGCTGTCGATCGCAGCGGATTAAGGTCCTACACATCCTCATGTGTGGTACACTACACATGAAGGTACACCTATGGCCACAAATCTGGCGATCGATGACAAACTGATTGATGAGGCGAAACGCGTCGGGGGACACGCCACGAAAAAGGCGGCGGTTACCGCCGCCCTCGACGAATATATACGTCGCCGTAAGCAAATGGACGTGATTAAGCTGTTTGGGACGATCGATTACGATCCGGGTTATGACTACAAAGCCACGCGCCGTCGTGATCGCCTTGAGAATGAACGTTGAAAGTACTTCCTGACACTTCAGTCTGGTCGCTCTCTCTGCGGAGAAAAGCTTCAGCGGCACTCAATAAGGTTCAGCTTCGACTCAAAGACTCGTTGGCAGAAGCGATCGGGGACGGTCGCGTTGTAATCGTTGGTCCGATCCGACAGGAATTGTTGTCCGAAATCAAGGACCGCTCTCAATTTGAACGGCTGAAACACACCTTGCGTTCATTCGTAGATGAGCCGCTGGACAGGCGGGACTACGAAGAGGCCGCCTACTTCTACAATTTATGCCGAAGTCGCGGAGTTGAATGCGGCGCTATCGATATCCTAATCTGCTCGGTGGCAATTCGACGCGACTGGTTAATTCTCGCGCACGACGAGGCGTTGAACCGTTGTTTTGAGATTGTCCGGTCTGCGGCTTCGTAGTCCCTTACACTTCTTCCCGGAACCGCTGCGTCATCTCTTTCACCGCGCGCTCATCGCGGCGATACCACATCCATTGGCCGCGGCGTTGACTGGTGATGAGGCCGGCATGCTCGAGGATCTTCATGTGGTGCGAGATCGTTGGCTGCGAGAGCTTGATCTTGGCTTCGATATCGCGCGCGCACAGGCCCGTTGATTCGCCAATCGAGCATTGACCCTTTTGTTCGAGCATACGCAGGATACGCCGGCGCGTCGGATCAGCGACGGCACGCAACTGGTCGGTGAGATGGCCGTTTCCGTTTTTCGTATTCATGACCATCAATATAGTTAAGCGTCGCCAGAATGGCGCACGACAAAAAGCGCGCCGCAGCGCGCTTTCCCAAAACAGAAAATCGATTCACTTCTTGAGAATTGGATTGTAACCGTCGCCCATCAAGCGATTGCGCATGGTCTCAGCCTCAGCGATGTCCGCAAACGGTCCGACCTGCACGTGGTAGAGATTGTCGCTCTGTCCTTTGCTCGCGATCACGACGACATAATTTTTCTTGCGCAATGCGTCGGCCAGTGCCTGTGCATCTTCCTGCTTGCTGACCGCCGCCACCTGAACCACGTATCCAGATCCGGGACGCGCCATCTCCGGAGCAGGGGTCGAGGTTTTTGCTGTTGCAGGCTCAGCAGCCTGCGTGGTTGCTTCGGGTTCCGGCTCGCTCAATTTCGAGTCCGGTTCCTTCTGCTCGACGGCTTTGTAAAATTGCATGTCTTGCTTGGCTGCCGCCGGCCGCGCGCTAGATTTCGACGTCGTATTGTTGGCAGGCAAACCTGTGTCGGCAACAGTGGTCACCGCATTCTTCGCAGAGCTTTTGCCGAGTGAGTATCCGACGCCGAGACATACCGCGCACAGTGCTGCAAGCGCGAAGAAGAGTCCAAGCAATTTTCCAACGCCTAGAGTGATTTCCGTGTCCTGCGATGCCATGGGTGCTTCTTGTCTCCTGATCATTTTGCGGCTGCCCTATCGATGAGTGCTTTGATCCCTGAGAACATGTCGACCGGAACGGGGAAGATCACGGTAGTGTTCTTCTCCACGCCAATCTCCGTGAGCGTCTGCAGGTAGCGCAACTGAATCGACGCCGGCTCGGTGGCAAGGACATGCGCCGCTTCCGACAAGCGCTGCGCTGCCGCGAACTCGCCTTCCGCGTGGATGATCTTCGATCGTTTTTCGCGCTCGGCTTCGGCTTGCTTGGCCATTGCGCGAGTCATCGTCTCCGGCAGATCGACCTGCTTCACTTCCACGCTCGTAACCTTTACGCCCCACGGATCGGTGTGCTGGTCGAGAATGCTCTGCAGACGCAGGTTAATTTTTTCGCGATGCGCCAGCAGTTCGTCGAGGTCCACTTCACCGAGCACCGACCGCAGCGTCGTCTGAGCGAACTGCGAGGTCTGGTAGCGATAATTCGAAACCTGCACCACGGCTCGGTTGGGATCGACTACCCGTAGGAAGATGACTGCATTCACTTTCAGGGTCACGTTATCGCGGGTAATGATGTCTTGCGGTGGCACTTCCATTGCATCCTGCTGCAGCGAAATGCGCACCATACGATCCAACGGCGCGAAGACGAAGATTACGCCCGGCCCTTTTGCGTCGATCAGGCGGCCCAGGCGGAAGATCACGCCACGTTCGTATTCAGCCAGGATTTTGATTGAACTTAGAAGATAGAGAACGACAAAAACGATGAACGCAAGAATTGGGATGGAAAACATGGTTTCCCCCGCCTTTTATAAGAGTATCTGGGCGGATTGTATCTCGAATCACCCTTCGCGCGTAGGAGGAACTGTCGCTTGCGTCATAACGAGAGGCCAATGGTCGTCGAAATGGTAAACAGGGCGACCCGAAGACTGGCTCTCGAGGATGCGCGGGTCAGTAGAGCCTCAGGAGCGCAGCAGCGGCTCGGAGCGCGGAGCGGGTTGCGAAACTGGTTCAACGAGAAGTGTCAGTCCGTCCACGCTGCGCACCACCACCGGCTCACCAGCGGCAAGAGGAGTGGGGGACGAGGCGTTCCAGATTTCACCTTGGATCACGATCGTTCCCGCTGGCGCAAGCGCGGATCGCGCTACTCCGAGCTGGCCGATCATGCCTTGGGCTCCCGTAGTGACCTTGTTACGTCTTGCTCGCAAGGCGATGGTCATCAGGAATACGGTGATCACGCCGAAGGGAATCGCAACCGCCGCTGCAGTCACCAGCTTCACCCGCATTTCGGGGATTGGCCCGTCAACCAGTAAGAGTCCACCGAGCATGAGCAGCACCATGCCGCCGATTCCCAGAAAGCCATGCGTCGCATATTTCGCCTCGAGGGCGAAGAACGCAAACGATGCGAGGATCAGGGTGACGGCGGCAAACCGCACCGGTAGCAAGTTCAATGCAAAGACCGCCAGCAGGATGAAGACCACGCCAATCACGCCTGGAATAATCGCACCGGGATGGTTGAACTCAACGTAGAGCGAAATCGCTCCGATTGCCATAATGAGGAAGGCAATGTTCGGATCGACGATGAAACCCATGATGCGTTCGCGCAGCGTTGGCTCGTAGTCAGTGATCGGCAGGCTCTCGGTCTTCATCACCGTAGACGTTCCGTCGAAGCGTTGCACCGTCTTTCCGTTCACCTGGGTGAGCAGGTCGTGCTCGTCTTTTGCGATGTAGTCGATCAAATGTTGGCTGAGCGCTTCCTGGTCGGAGAACGCTTTCGATTCCCGCACCGTACTTTCGGCAACGGTTACGTTCCGTCCGCGCTTGGAGACATACGAGCGCATGAACGCCGCGGCATCGTTCTCCATTTTCATCTTCATCACATCGTCCGGCTTCGATCCGATGAGCACGGGATGCGCTGCCCCAGTGTTCGTGCCCGGAGCCATCGCTGCGATATCGGCACTCTCAAGAATGAAGAATCCCGCCGATGCGGCATTCGCGCCGGTAGGCGTGACATAGATGATGACCGGAACCGGCGAAGCGAGAATTTTCGCAATGATCTCGCGGGTCGAGGTAAGCAGTCCGCCGGGTGTGTGCAGTTCGATCAAGACGGCGGTGGCGTGCTGCTGGGCGGCGAAATCAATACCGCGCCCGATGTACTCGGCGCTCACCGGCTGAATGGTGTCATCCACTTTGAGGCGCACGATCTGGGCGGAAGAAGGAAGTGCGAAGCAAAACCCAATCAGCAGCAGAAGCAGGCGTCGCATCGTGCACCTCCGCGCAGGCTCAGGGCTTAGCAGGAGCCTCGCTCTTCTTCAATTCTATGCTTCGTTGCAGCGCCTGTGCTGCGGAATTCGAGGGCTCGACCTGCAACGCCGCTTCGGTATTTAACGAGGCGGCAGGGAAGTCGTTCTTCGCGAGCGCCAGCCGCGCCAGCACCAGGTATGCTTCCGCGGAAGGCTGCAAGTTCAAGGAAGTATCGGCTTCCTTTGCGGCTGCCGCCGGATCGCTCGCCTCGAGCGATCGTGCCAGCGCCGCATGGATCGCTGGATTCGACGGCTCATACTGCAAAGCTTCCCGCAGTTGCTTCTCCGCCTGCGAGGCGAAGCCCTGGTTCAGTAAATCGCGTCCGCGCTCCAGGTGATACGCAGCGTGGGTCTTCGCATCGCTTTTCGCCAAGCGTAGCTCGGCAACGTTTTCAATCTCCATCGCCACCTGCTGGTACGAAGTTTCATCGTAGGTGCGCTTGATGCGCTCCATCGGAAGTCGTGGTGCGGAAGCCGGCGCATCGCCACGGGATACATTTGCAATCGCAGCGCCGGAGAGTTGCTCGAGCAGCGATTTCGCTTCCGCGTCGTCGGGATGCGCGTTCAGCACCTCGTGTAACTGGCGCACGGCAGCTGCGGTTTCGTTATTGCGCGCGAGCGCGACGGCCAGGTTGAAATGGTAATCGCCATCGCTGGGATCGGCGGCGATGGCCTTCTGCAGGTAATCGGCTTCGCTTCGCTTACCGCGGCGTCCGGCAATCACGCCGAGATTATTGTAGATCGCGGGGATCGGCAGCCGCGTCAGTAGGAAGCTAAAGGCTTCGGCCGAACGCTCGTAGTCCCCTTTATAAAAAGCCGCCAGTCCCAGGTCGAAGCTCGCCTCGTTGGCCGCCGGATCACTCTTGGGGATCCGCGAGAACCAGTTGACCGCCTGGTCGTACTCGCGATTCTCCAGGTACGCTTTGCCGAGTTGCAGCGTGGCGCGCATGTAGTTCGGATTGAGCCGGTTTGCCTCGCGCAGTCGGCTGATCTTCTCGGCACGCGTTCCAGCAATAATGCCGCGAATGTAATTCTCAAACGCGTCCAATCGAACGCCGGTCGAAGCCCGTACGAAATCCTCTTTGGTGCCTGGCGGTAGGCGCTGCATCTCTCCCAGCAGCTCCCACGCCAAGGCGCTCTGAATATCGATCAACGTCGTTAAAGGGCCACTGCTCGAAACCGCAGGCTCAAGCTTCAGTGCCTTCATGTCGAGCGCTTGCGCAGACGCGGTAAAGGTGTTGCCGTCGAAGGTATAGTGGCCGATCACGACGTAGTCGGCGTCCATCTGCTCGGCCATGCGATAGAGCGTCGCCAGCGAAGGGTGGAGCGTCTGCGGAATCCCAAAGCGATCAAAGGCGAGCAGGCGTTCGTCCCGGTTGATGACGTAAGTAGCTGGCGACGACATTCGCTGACCCAGCAACTCTGGAAATGACTCGCTGATCCATTCCAATCCCGGGGCCTTAGAAGTGTTGTCGAAAGGCAGAACCAGCAGGGTTTCAGCCCCGGCGTGGCCCTGGGCAAAGCAGGTGGTGCTCAACAACAAGCACGCAACAACGCGAATCGCACTGCGGAAGAAATTCAAAGTAGCCCGTCAACGAATCAGGATAAGCCGATTATAACGGCAGCTTGCGATCTCTCGGACTGCGACAACCCCGTGACCGAAGAACAGTGTCTAACGAGTCAGGTCACTACAAATCGAAATTAAGGGTAGGGAGAAACCAGGTATGAAGAAACTCACGTATCTCGCAACTCTGGCGCTTCTGTCCGCCGGATTCGTGGTGGCGCAGACGCCATCGAGCAACTCGTCACAAGACGCATCTGCGCAATCGCAGAGCAGCCAACCGATGAGTGAACAAACGCCGTCCGGTGGCAGTAGCACCAACCCGACGCCCGCGACACCCGGAGCTAGCGTTCCCGATACCGCACCACCGCCGACCGATCCGCAGGCGACCGGTACGCCAACAGCTACTCCGGACAGCACACCAACCGCCCCGTCGCGCACCCCTGACGCTTCTGGAAGCTCAACCGCCAGCCCTCAGGACACCAGCACCCCGAAGACCGACAGCACCACCACTCCGCCGAGCACGCCTGACGCCAGCAATCCGCAGCCTCACTAGATTCCAGCAGGCAAAAGGAAACCCCGCTTCGTGCGGGGTTTTTTCGTGCACCAAAACCTCAAGCCCGTCGTCGCTCCACGCTCTCCATAGGGACAGGTCCAGGAACTTCGGAATCCGGGGAGGAGCGTCGCTCGCGAAGTCTTCCGACTTCATCAGTAATCAACCGCGCTCCGCGATCATATGTGAAGTACGACCATGCCCACTCGATCATCACCAGGATCCGGTTGCGGAATCCGATCAGGAACAGGATGTGAATGAAGAGCCACGCCAGCCAGGCCGGATAGCCGGTCAACTTGAACTTGGGGAACTGCGCCACGGCCGCTGCGCGTCCAATCGTTGCCAGGCTGCCCCGATCGTTGTAGTGGAACGGCTTTCGTGGTTGACGCTGCAAGTCGGCGACAATGCATTCTGCCGCGTACTTTCCCATCTGCAGCGCGACCGGCGCAACTCCGGGCAGCATCTTGCCCTGTTCATCTTTGAAGGCCGCCAGGTCGCCGAGCACGAACACTTCCGGATGTCCGGGCAGCGTGCAGTCCGGAAATACCGGCACCCGTCCAGCGTTATCAACCGGCTGACCGAGCGCACGACCCAGCGGCGAAGCTGCGACACCGGCCGCCCAAAGCGTAACCGCCGTCGGCAGGACCTCGTTGTCCATGTCGATTTCGTGTTCTTTGACCGCGGTTACCCGGGTATTCGTGCGTACTTCCACGCCCAATTTCTTCAGCTGCTCTTCCGCGCTCTGCGAGAGGTCTGGAGGATAGGTTGCCAGTACCCGCGGACCGGCTTCCACCAGAATCACCCTTGTACGCTTTGGATCGATGCTGTGGAAGTCATCCACGAGCGCCTGGCGCGCGATCTCAGAAATGGTTCCCGCCAGTTCCACTCCGGTTGGTCCGCCTCCGACGATTACGAAGTTCAAATCATCGTGATGTCCATGCAGCGCAGCCTGGCGCTCTGCATCTTCGAAGGCCGTCAGAATTCTTCGCCGCATCTCCAACGCGTCTTCTACCGTCTTCAGACCTGGCGCAAGACGCTCCCACTCATCGTGCCCGAAATAAGAGTGACGCGCGCCCGCCGCAACTACGAGGTAGTCAAAGGGCACCTCGGCGCCGCAAGCGAACACGATCTTGCGTTCGAGATCAAATCCACTCACTTCGCACAGCAGGACTTCAGTATTGCCGCGATCGCTTACGATGGAGCGCAATGGCGCGGCAATTTCTGCCGGCGAGAGTCCAGCTGTCGCAACCTGGTAGAGCAGGGGTTGGAAGGTGTGATGATTCTTGCGATCGAGCAGTAGTACCTGTACGGGCTCTTTCGCAAGGCGGGAAGCAGTTGCCAGACCTGCGAATCCGCCGCCCACCACGACTACGCGCGTACCCTTCGTTTCACTCATACTTATGAGATTCGGGGGCCAGCCGCGGCGTTACAAAGTTTGTAAAGGTCTATGCAGCGTGGTGAAGAACCCTCTCCAGCACATCGTGCATTTCTGTTGGCGAAGTCCCCTTCGCTACGAAGGCATCGCTGTCTCTGAGAGCGTCTTGGGGTAGCGTCACCGCCGCCGAAATCATCACGATTGGCACTCCTGGTTTCAGGTGGCGCATGGCTCGAGCAACGTAAGCGCCGTCCACCATCGGCATGTAGTAATCGATCAGCACGCAGTCGATGTCGGCATCGCGGAAAAGCTTTAGCGCCTGCTCGCCATCGGTTGCCGTCAAGACTTCGTAGCCGTACCGCTCGAGCACCATTGCGCGGATAACCAGTCCGCTCAAGTCATCATCGACACAGAGAACTTTCACTTTTGCCGCTGCCATTTGGGACCTCCGGCCATGCGACGAGGGAACCTGTTTTGACGTTTCGAGGGGTGAATGGGCTCATTGTTTCCCTTCAACCATCGTTCGTCAATCGATATCGGTGGAAATAAGGTGATTTGCGTCTAGCTCTTAAGGGCTGAACCTGAGGCGTCGGTTTACCGTCTGATTAACAGCTCTGAAAGGAAACAGTTGCCCGGAACGTGACTTGGCGTGGAACTTTCCTCCCCGTTACACTGGAAGGGTGAAGATTGCGCTCGCTCAGATCAATCCTACGGTGGGTGACTTTGTAGGAAATGCCTCGAAAATTGTGCGGTACGCCCAACAGGCCCGGGAGGCTGGGGCGGAAATAGTGCTTTTCCCTGAGCTGTCGATTTGCGGCTACCCCCCACGTGACCTGGTGGAACGCACCTCGTTTGTCGCCCGCAACCACCAGGTGGCCGAAGAAATCGCCCGCGATACCGCGGGCATCACTGCCATCGTCGGCCTGGTGACGCCTGCAAGTAGTAAGACTGGCAAGTCGGTAATGAACTCGGCGGCGGTTTTGCGGGACGGCAAAATCGCACTTATCCAGTCGAAGCGCCTACTTCCCACTTACGACGTTTTCGATGAGTCGCGCAATTTCGCGTGGGCCGATAGCCAGGAAATTTTCTGTCAGCAACACGTTCCCGTTGCGCTGACGATTTGCGAAGACGCTTGGAATGACAAAGATTTCTGGAAACGTCCGCTGTACGGAAAAGATCCGGTCGCGGATCTCATGGCGGCTGGTGGCAAGGTACTGCTCAATATCTCAGCCTCACCCTTCGATCTCAGTAAACCGGAAGTGCGGCAGAAGATGCTGGCGGCCATCGCACGCAAATATAAAGTTCCCGTCGCATTGTGCAACCAGGTAGGTGGCAACGATAGCCTGATCTTCGATGGCTCCAGCATCGTCCTCGGCCCGGATGGCACGGTGATGGCCCAGGCGCGCTCTTTCGAAGAAGACTTGATCTTCTGCGATACCGAAAAGCTCACCGGTGATATCCATCCGACTTTGCAGGGCGATGAAGCGAACGCGTACGCCGCGCTCGTGCTCGGCACTCGCGACTACGTCCACAAGTGCGGCTTTCGAAAAGTTCTCATCGCGCTCAGCGGCGGCATCGATTCCGCGTTAACCGCCGCCATTGCCGTCGATGCCCTTGGTGCCGAAAACGTCATGGGTGTCGGCATGCCCAGTCCTTACTCTTCGCAGGGCAGCATTGACGACGCTGCGGCGCTGGCAAAAAATCTCGGCATCCGCTTCGAAATCATTCCCATCAGCGACATCTTTTCTTCCTTCAACAAGACGCTTACGCCGATGTTTGAGGGATTGAAAGAAGACACCACCGAAGAAAACATTCAGTCGCGTATACGCGGCAACATCCTGATGTCGCTATCGAATAAATTCGGCGCTCTGGTGTTGAGCACTGGCAACAAGTCCGAACTTGCGGTTGGCTACTGCACTCTTTATGGCGACATGTGCGGTGGACTCGCGGTGATCTCCGACGTGCCCAAGACCATGGTGTACCGCCTCTCGCATTATGTGAACGCCCGGCGTGAAATCATTCCCACCGCCACCATTGAGAAGCCGCCGTCCGCCGAACTGCGTCCGGATCAGAAAGACACCGACAGTCTTCCTGACTACGCCGTGCTGGATGCTATTCTCGATGACTATGTTGAAGATATGAAGAGCGCGAGCGAGATTGCCCAGGCGCACGGCTTCGACATCGCATTGGTACGGCGGGTGCTTGCCATGGTCGAACGCACGGAGTACAAGCGCCAACAAGCCGCCCCAGGCATAAGGATTTCCACCAAGGCGTTCGGAGTCGGCCGACGTTTCCCGATTGCAGCACGTATTGAAGTCCAATAGAGAGAGCTAACCTTGACCACGAAAATTCGTATCTTCGCCGCTGCCCTTGTGCTTGCAATCGCAGCCATGGCCGTCGCCCAACCTAATTCGTCTCCCGCGAACATGCCCAACGAGGCGACCATCATGGGCTTCCTCCAGCAGATGTTTGGCTACGACAGCGCGATCAGCTACAAGATCAGTTCGATGAAGCCAGCCGAAGCGCCGGGCTTCATCGACGTGACCGTCATCCTCACCAATCCCCAGGGCGACCAGGCACTCAACTTTTTCGTTTCTCCTGACGGGAAGTTCGCGCTCGTCGGGCAGTTACTCGACTTCGGGGCTGATCCGTTTTCGCGCTATCGCAATTTGTTGAAGGATGCGAACGGACCGATCAAAGGACCGAAGAACGCCAAGGTCACGATGGTCGAATTTGCGGACCTCGAATGCCCCGCATGTAAGGCGGCATTGCCGAATCTCGAGAAAATGCAGAGCGAGAACCCGGACGTGAAGGTCATCTTCCAGAACTATCCGCTCGAGAAGCTACATCCGTGGGCGTTCCGTGCGGCGTTATACGTCGACTGTCTGAAGTCCAACAACGACGTGGCCTGGAAGTTCATCGATTCGGTCTATGCGCACCAGGAAGAGATCAAAGATGAAAATGCGGATGCGATGTTGAAGACGTATGCCACCGAAGCCGGTGCCGACAATCAGATCGCCGCTTGCATTGCCGATCCCAAGACGAAAGCTAACGTCTACGCCTCCGAGAAACTCGGCGACAGCCTGGCCGTCAACTCGACGCCCACCATCTTCCTCAACGGCCGCAAGATCAGCTCCTTCAATTCGCTGCCGTACGACACCTTCAAACAGCTGACCGATTTCGCAATCAAGAACGCGAAGTAGTGTTCGACCGCACAAAGACAATGCCCGCCAACTCGGCGGGCTTTTGTCGTTGTCGGAAGCCTGCTCTAGGTTCCGTGCGGTAGCGCGATCGCATCCAGCTTTGGCGATGCGACCTTCAGGATGGTCGGCGTGATGATCACCATCAGTTCCGACTCCAGGCCCTCGCGGTCTGTGGAACTCAACACGGAACTGAGCCCCGGAAGCTGCCCGATCCCCGGAACGCCGGTAATCGTTTTCGATTGCGATGTGGACAGGAAGCTGATGACCACCCCAGGCTCGCCGTCCTTTAATGAGATGGTGCCTTTATATTCCTCGTTGGTGATGATCGGCACACCATTGTTCGTGCCCGCACCCAGCGCCCGTATCTGCATCTCCAGGTTCAATCGCACGTCGCGGTTCTGCTGGATCGATGGCGTCGCCTTCACCACCAGTCCAAGGTCTTCATAATTGAAGGACGGAAACGGCGCAATGTAACTTCCATTGCCGATCACGCTCGCAATCGAGGCAGTGTTAAAGATCGGCGAGAACGTGCTATTGAGAATTGGATAGCGTTCTCCGATCTTCACCGTGGCCGCAGTGTTCTGGGCAGCGCGGATGGTGAGATGATCCAGCGATTTCAGGTCCGACTTATTGAATTTGATGTTCAGCGTGGCGCCCGGAAGCGCAAGTGCCATCAGCGTGATGCCTCCGCCGTAGGTCGCAAACGGAGTTTGAAAGATTGACGCTTGGCTCCCTAACGCCTGCGCCAGCAGCGCCTGGATGCTCGTGCCGTTCGCCTGGTTGATTGCTCCACTGGCAATCAAGTTGTTGATGAGCGTCTGGATGTTCGTCGACCCCAACGCGCTCAACGCCGCCCCGAGGTTGAATGTGGTGAATTGTGATGGCGGCGCGATTCCAAGCTGACGGGTGAGTGTGCCACTCACCTGGTAAACCTTGATGTCGAGCGCTACTTGCGGACGGGAACCGTCCATATCGTCAAAGAACTGGGTGATCGCTGCGACGGTTGGCGCGGGCGCGCGTACGGTCACCGTGTTCTGCGAAGGTTGCGCCACGACGAACCGAACGTCGAAGATCGTGCGGAAGACGTTGACCACGTCCTGCAACTCGGTAGGTGTCGTGGCGTCGGGGAAGTAGAACGTGCGTAGCGCATTCCGCTGGTTATCGCGCCGGTTGGCCGCCGTATCCTGCATCACCAGCACCTGGCGCAAGCCCAGCGGAACCCAGAACGTCTTGGTGACCGAAGACACCGCATCGAGCGCGTGCGCGAAATCCGTTTCGTCCAAATCGAAGCGCACTCGCCGGCTCGCGACCGAATCGTCGATGGTGGCAGTCACTCCATACGCTTGCAAAACCGTGGTGATCAACCCTCGCGTGTCGCCACGATAGCTGAAGGCTTTCGTCACGTTCTGCGGCGCAAGGTCGAGCGGCGATGCCATGTTGTCGTCATCGCTGTAACGAACGGTGGTGTTCGTAGCCGACACCGCGGGCAGTACGTTCTTCAGTTGCTGCAAAGCGAATTCATTGCCCGGATCGATCTTCAGCGCCTCGCGATAATCGGCCTGTGCTTCGATCGTCGAGTTCTGTTCCATCGCGTGGTTCCCACGCTGCACCGCTGCCATCACTGCTTCCTGGCGCGTCATCTCGCGTGCCGTTGCGTAATCCACGTTCCTGGGAACCAAGTTGGAAGCGGTCTCGAAGCGGGGCAGTGCCTCCGCTAGCTTGCCGGATTTCCTAAGCTTCTTACCCTCGTCAAATTCGTGCTTCGCTTTCTTCTCGTCGTGCTTGGAGGAATCCTCGGGCTTCTGTCCTTCGACTTTCGGATCAACCGAAACCGTTTGCGGCGCAGGCAGGTTCTGCGCAGCCAAGCAGCTCGCAGTAACCAGGATCGTCATCCACAGCGCCGTCTTCATAGCCGAATCTTACAGCAGTTCCGTGCAGCATCCCACTGCATGAGTTGGTGCATGCGGTTCCAGTTGATCGAGTCCGTAGATCCCGGTCGCGACAGCCAAGACCGGCACGCCGAGCTTTTGCGCCGCCAGGATGTCATTCGGGGTGTCGCCAATGAAGCAAACCTTGGCCTCGTTGCCGAGATGCGCGGCCGCCTGCTCCATGGCGTCGCGGAAAATATCGTGGCGGAACTCGTGGCGATCGCTGAAACCCCCAACCGTGAAACGATCACGAATCCCCGCCGCCTTGAGCTTGGCCCAGCCAATGCGTTGCAGGTTTCCGGTACACACGCCGATGAGTTTCCCGTCGGCAAAGAGGGAATCGAGCAACTCGCGAATTGACGGGCATAACTCCGGTCGAAGCTCCGCCGCATGCTCTTCCACCTCCTCTCCCATGATCTTCTGCGCCCTCGAGAGTCCCTGCTCGAAGCGCTCGCCCTCCACTCTGCAAAGCTTGGCGGCGGCGCGCAAGATGCCGATGTCGGTATTGCCATGTACAGGAACGTTCTCGATTCGCCCATCACATTGATAGACGTTCTGAAGCGCCGTATGGAAGGCGTTGTAATGGACCCAATCGCGACTATTGAGCAAAGTGCCGTCAATATCGAAGAGATAGGCGTCAAAACTGCGCCACGCAAACCCGCTGGTCACAGGGACGGTATTGGTCTCGCTCACCGTTTCAGTTTATCAGCCACACTGGCCCTCGTTTTCAGGGCAAACCCTACCTCACTTTCTGCACTCTAAAGGATGGGGAGCGAACGATGAAAATCTTACTAGCTGCAATTTTTCTGTCCGGAGCAATGGCCGTGGCACAAACACCGTCCATGGTGCCCGATTCCCAGGCTCAGACGGGCCTTGCCTCCGCGCCGGATCAATCGACCGTAAAACCACAAACCGTTCGCGGATGTCTGAGCAGCGCGGCCGATAACTACACCCTCACCGACCAGGTCAGCGGCAAAACCTACAAACTGGAAGGCAGCACCGATCGCCTGAAGCAGTACATCGGTCAGACCGTCGAAATCACCGGCTCGGTCAAGAGCGTCGATGGCGACAGCAAGCCCGCCAACGCCAGCACCGGCGACATTCTTACCCTCGCCGACGTAAAGGCGGTTTCCGATAAGTGTTCCGCTGTTCCGCAAAACGGCTCTCTGACAAAGTCCTCGCCCATCCTCATGGCGCTCATGCAGCGGCCGGTGAACGATGATGCCAATACCCAACTCAACAGCAGCGAGCAGATGAGCAGCAATGCGCAGGAGACCTCATCCGCTGCGGCAGGCACCCGTTCGGTTACCACGAACACGGAACCGCATTCGGTGATGAACGTCTCCGGCCACACTAGCGCTGGAGGGTTCGCGGCGACGACCAGCGATACCACCACCGTTGGCCAGAGCACACCGCCTCCGAACGCTCCCAACGGTTACTCGCCTGCACATTCCAATGAGAAGGGCGCTTCGCCAGTGGATGCCAAGGCGCGTGAGCGGGACAAGGATCTCAACAATACTTCCCCGGCGATGAACGCCGAAGAAATAGGCGCCAGCGAAGCCGACGGAAACAAGGCAGGCGAACTGGCCGGCCGCGCCGAAATGCAGACCAACGCCGCTGGCGACAAGACAACGTTTTCTACGATGCCTGCCAGCGAAGCCAATGGGACAGCCAAGGCCAATCCCAAGATCAACAACGTACCTGCTTCCGACGAGAAGAAGCAAACCACCACGCAGCAGCCAAAGTAGAATTTAGCCCCCATCCTCTGATGCAGGGTGGGCACGAATCTCACTTTCCGACCTTGTATACCCTAGCTTCCCAACCCTTCAACGTCAGGGTCTTTGAGTTTTCTTCCGCCTGCCCGAGGTTCGACATCACGATTTTTCCCGCCTCTAGTCCGCTCGGCAGGGAATAAGCGACGGTGTCGCGCGAGAAATTCAGCACCACTAAATATTGTTCGGTACCCAGCGTTCGCGTGTACGCGAAGATCTTCGCGTTCTCCGGATCGAGGTCCTTGTAGGTCCCGTATGCAAATGCCTTCGACGTTTTGCGGAATGCCAGCATGCGCTGAAAGTAGTGGTACACCGACTCAGGATCCGCGCTCTCCTGCTTGGCGTTGATCTCCTTGTAATTCGGATTCACCGCCAGCCACGGCTTCGCCCCGCTGGTGAATCCGCCATTGGCGCTGTCGTCCCATTGCATCGGCGTCCGCGAGTTATCCCGTGCCACGCGCCGTGCCTGCTCGAGGAAATATTCCGCGGGTATCTGCTTCGTCTCGACCTTTTCTTTCCAGGCGTTCTTTACCTCGATATCGTCGAAGTCTTCCAGCCCCTTGAACGGATAATTCGTCATCCCCAACTCATCGCCCTGGTAGATGAACGGTGTCCCCTTCAGCGTCAGCAACATCGTGGCCAGCAGCTTTGCCGATGGACCCCGCCACTCAGTAGAATCATCGCCGAACGTCGAAACCACTCGCGGATTATCGTGATTCGACAAGAAGATCGTGTTCCAGCTATGGACGTCGAGTTTCTCGTCCTGCTCCGTGTAGATCGCCTTCAACTTCGGCAGCGTCCAACCAATCCACGGCAGTTCGGGATGCGCCAACCGTACCGCATCGAAATTGAAAATCATGTTGAGCTCATGCCGGCGCTCATCCACCAGGTTCGGTGTCTGCTCGAGGGTCACGCCAAAGGCTTCGCCCACCGTCATCACGTCATACTTCGACAACACTTCTTTGTTCATCTCCTGTAGATATTCATGCAGGTGAGGACCCCGCGTGTAGTAATACTGCGGCTGATCGAGAAACTCGATCGGAATGTCCGGCATGCGCGCCTGCTTGGAGATAAAAGGGATCACGTCCATGCGGAAGCCATCCACACCCTTGTCCAGCCAGAACTTCATCAGGTCGTAAACTTCGTTGCGGACCTTCGGATTGTCCCAGTTCAAGTCCGGTTGCTTCTCCGCGAACAGGTGCAGATAGTATTCGTTGGTCGCCGGATCCAATTTCCACGCCGACCCCGAAAAGAACGACGTCCAGTTATTCGGCACCTGCCCGTCTTTCGCCGGACGCCAGATGTAGTAATCGCGATACGGATTAACCTTCGATTTCCGGCTCTCCACGAACCACTTATGCTCGTCGCTGGTGTGATTGACTACCAGGTCGAGCACCACGCGCATCCCGCGCTGTTTCGCACCCTTCAGCAATTCGTCGAAATCTTCCATCGTGCCGAACTCTTTCATCACCTTCCGGTAATCGCGGATGTCGTACCCGTTATCGGCGTTCGGCGAATCGTAGTGCGGACTCAACCAGATCACATCGACGCCCAGCGTCTTGATGTAATCGAGTTTGGAAGTGATCCCTTTCAGGTCCCCGATCCCATCGCCATTCGAATCCTTAAACGATCGCGGATACACCTGGTACACCACCGCTTCCTTCCACCACTTCGGCTCGTAGCCGTTCAACGAAGGCTCGGCAGCCCCTGCGATTCCTGCCAACAGTGAATAAAGCACAGCTCCACCCAGCACGACCCGCGACAAGTTCATGTTCCTATCCTCGATGTACGAATGCGAATTGCGACGCGATTCTACACCCCACACCAGAACCCACCCGAAGCCGCGCCGAAGCGTTTGCGGCGTGGATCGGCACGCTTCCGGTGACCTGACCTGCGATCTTGGCAACAATTTGCGCATTCTTGCGAGCCGTCACACACTTTTTGGCGTGAAAGTAGTCCAATTGTGTGAGTACCTCGTTCTTAGACCTCTTGAAGGTCTTCGGACGAGCGAGCAGTTGGCCTCGCGGGAGCTGGGTTATGCCAAGGCGGAGCCATTACCGTGATCTACAGTCCGGAAGCCAAACCATTCCTTACCGCGATCCACCTGCATAACCAAGGCGGCCCTCACCCGGTTTTCAAGGGAGAGAACATTTCTCCACTGTGGTAGGCGTTCTTGCGTGGAAGTAACGCGCGCAAAAAGAGGCCGCATCCAGCGGCCTCTAGTTCTTTCACAAACTTGATCAGTGCACCGTGATGCTCACGGCCTTCTTGATGTACGCCCCCGTCGAATCGTCTTCTACGACGGTGACGGTATGGGAGCCCACTGTCAGCGGCACCGTCGTATTGATCTGATTAGTGTAATAGTTGTTGTACTTAGTGCCGTCGATCCACAACTCCATGCGGTTCAGCGTTCCATTTGCCGGAGTGCCACCCGCCGATACCGTCACCGGAGACGAATAGCTTCCGCCCGCCTGTGGAGAGCACACATTCACCCCCGCGGTACTCGGCGGCGCACATCCTCCGCTCGTTCCCTGGGTCAATCCCATGCCAACTACCCTCGTTTGCGTACCAAGGTAAACGTGCCCGTTCACCACTGTCGGCACGGTGAATTTCACCCCCGCTCCCAGCTTCGGGCTCACGTATAAAACGTTACTGACGTTGGTTGCGTCATAGGCCCGCAGCGTGCCGGTGGTGTAATCAATCGCCCACACGATCGCATTGCTGTTCCCGTTGGCTGAAACTACTGGCTGGCCGCCAGGGAAGAGATAAGCGAACGTATCCTGGAAGACCGGCGTTGACGACATCAATCCAGTCGTCGGATCGAAGCTGAATTGTTTCAGCGAGTCGTTGTTGCCGATGAAATACAGGTTGTTGTTCCAGAACGCAGGCGTATCGAAGCATCGATCGCCGCTCTGTGTGCCGCTCGTGCCTCCAAGCTGGTTCGTTACTTGCTGCACCACGTTGTCTGACGAAGTCCCGAGCTGTCCCATGTTGTCGCGATCGAGCACATAGATGACATTCAATTTGCTGCAGTTCACCGCTTCGTGCGGGTGCGAACTCGTGTTGTCCGGCAGCAGCAGTATCCCACCTGACCCGAGGTCCTTGTCGCTTTCTGATTCCGGGACATGTGCGATCGGCGTGAAGTAATCCACCACCCCCAGGTTTGGACTGAGCCGTACTGCGCTCTGGCCGTATTCCGTGGCTCCCGCCCAATCACCGTTTCCGGTGGTCACATACAGATCGCCGCTGGCATCGGAAGCAATCCCGCTGCCCGCCATCCAGATGCCACCCTCGCTTCCACCCGGCGTGACATTCCACATCGCCGTCTGGGTCAGCATCTGCGCGTCGTATCCGAAGATCCAGCCATGGTAAGGGTCGTAGTCGCCGTTACCGCTAAATGCGATATAGATGGTGCCGTTCGCCAACAGCAGCCCGGGCCGTTGCAGGTGTTGCGAAGCGTCGAATCCGCCTCCGTTGATTACCACCGGTGCTCCATAACGCTCCGTGCCGTCCGTGATGTCGAGGGCGTGCAGCCGGTGATAGTACGTACCTGACGCCGTCACCGAGTACGCGACCACGTACAGCGTTCCCGTCGACGCATCGATCACCGGGGTTCCCGTAATGCCGACGATTGGCTTAATGGTGCTGTGAATCGTGTTGCCATTCGCCGGCGTTTCACCACTACCCAGCAGGCTCACATTCCAAAGCTGCGCTCCGGTGTCGCCGTCAATCGCGTAGACCGTGTCATTCTCGGTCGCCGCATATACCACGTTGTGCTGCGCGGAGTGAATCGTCACTCCGCTCATGTACAGCGGTTGTGCATAGACTCGCGCGTCGACCGCCGTAGAGAAGAGTTGGCCGAACGAGCTGGCATTCACGTTGGAAGGTGTCAACGTCGTCTCGTTGGCTTGCAATCCGGCGCGCGCGTTATCGTTCTTCCAGGTCGTGTAGTTCAGTGCGGCAGGCTGCGACGCCTTGACCGTATCCGTTGCCGTTCCGACGTAAGGTGTTCCGCTCGATGCGGTCGCCGTGATCGTGCAGCTTCCCGGCGCCGACGGAGATGTAAAGACTCCATTTGTATCGATCGTGCCGCACGATGCCGTCCATGTAACCGCCCCGTTCGCGGAAAACGTCTGCGTCTGGCCTGCCTGGGTGTTGGAGGTCGCCGGCGTTACTGTGATCGGCGACGAGATATTGACACTCGTCGATGCCGTCAGACCGCTTCCATCCGTGGCTGTCCCCGTCACCTGGCACTGCGGTTGCGCAAGCGGCGCCGTGAACATCCCTGAATTATCGATGTTCCCGCAAGTCGAACTCCACGTGGAAGCGAGGTTCGCGGTGAACTGCTGCGAAGCGCTTTCACTTACCGTCGGGTTCTGCGGCGATACGCTATACGAATTGGATACCGTGTCGGTTGCGGTCGCCGTGTAGGCCGTTGCGCCAGTTGCGGTCGCCGTGATGGTGCACGTCCCGGCGGTTGCGGTCGCTGTGAACAGGCCGTTTCCATCGATCGTTCCGCACGATGACGTCCAGCTTGCCGCCATGTTCGCGTTGAACTGTTGCGTCATGTTCACTGGCGTCGTCGGCGACGCCGGAGTGACCGTCAGCGGGGAAGAGATCGTTACGTTCGCGGATGCCGTGCGGTTGCTGCCGTCGTTGGCCGTACCCGTCACGCTACAGGACGATTGTGCAAGCGGAGCGGTGAACACTCCGTTCGTATCGATGCTCCCGCAAGTTGCGCTCCACAGGGAAGGCAGGCTCGCCGTGAAGTTTTGGGTCGCACCTTCCGCCACCGTCGGGTTTTGCGGCGAGGTCGTGTAGGCCGTTGAGACATTTACCGTCGTCGAGGCTGTACGCCCGCTGCCATCGCTGGCCGTCCCTGTCACCGTGCATGAGGTCTGCGCCTGCGGCGCCGTGAACAGTCCCGAAGCACTGATGCTGCCGCAACTCGCGCTCCAGGTCGATGGTGCGCTCGCCGTAAACTGCTGCTTCCCACCTTGTCCGATCGTCGGATTCAGCGGAGCAATGCTGTAAGCAGAGCTCACATTGATCGTGATCAACTGCTTGAATATGACTCCGGCAGCGTCTTTCGCCTGCACCGTCAGGCGCTGGCTATTGCCTGCCGGCACCGTGATGCTCGCGTCCATATAGTTGTAGCGTTGGGTCAGGACTAGCTTGCCCGCGAGGTAGATCTGCATATACTGCACCGCGGATTTATCCGTAGTTCCCGCATTCACGTGGAAGGTAGTCCCCACCGTCGCCCCGTTACTCGGCGTACAGATAGTTACAGACTGGTTAACCGTACCGAGTGTACAAGTTACTTGCGCCGATACCCTGGTGCCGACACAGGAAATGAGCGCAAAAATGGCCAGAGCGTACGAACGCCGCGTCGCAAACATGTTTTAGGAACCTGTGGATTTATCGGCACGGGGGATGTGCGGTACTACTTGGAAGCAATTCCAGAGCTGCGCGATGCCTACTGTGGAAAAAAAGTAGCACGTTCGTTCTAATTTCCTGCCACCAAAGAACCGCGAGTCTTGCTTAGTCCTTAGACCAAAGAATCTCCTTCCCGCTCGATTTGATTAGCGCCGCCGCAATCTGCCACTTCGTTCGCAGCTCCCGCTCCTCATTAGCCGTTTTCTTCGTTGGAACGATCTGCTCCCAACCGCCCATTCCTGCTCCGTAAGCCTGCCGATGCCTTGGCCGATTCGTCTCATCTCCTCGCTTCGAGACCTTTTGCTCCAGCAATACGGCGTGTAGTACATTGAAATGTTGAATTGATTCGTATGAAATCGTTATAAAACTTGGGAGACTTCACTTGTTTCGTGCACGCTCTGGCTTCTTAATTCTCTCGGCAATTTGTTTTTGTTCTATCCTCCTCCACGCTCAAATCTCAGCGAGTCTCTCGGGAACCGTCACCGATCCTTCCGGAGCCGCTGTCTCTGCCAGTGACGTCGTCGTAACCAACACCGAAACCGGAAATTCTCGTACCTCCGTCACCAATCCTTCCGGCAGGTACCAGTTTCTGGCGCTTCCCATCGGGCGATATGAGCTCCGCGTCAAGAAAGCCGGTTTTGCCGAACAGGTTCGCACCGGCATCCTCCTCGTCGTCGGCCAAGACGCCACCGCTGACCTAAGCCTGCATATCGGCGAAGTCAACCAGCAGGTCAAGGTAATCGGCGATTCCCAACTCGTCTCCGTCACCATCCAGGACGTCTCCGGCCTGGTCGGAGAGAGGGAAGTCAAAGCGCTCCCCCTCAACGGCCGCAGCTTCGACCTGCTGATGACCCTCGATCCCGGCGTCGTCAATTTCAGCTGGGAAAAGACCGGTGGCACGGGCGTCTCCAATTCCACGACAGGCAACAATTTCTCCGTTTCTGGAAATCGTCCTCAACAAAACCTGTTTTTGTTGAACGGCGTGGAATTTACCGGTGCCGCCGAGAACAACATGCAGCCCGGGGGCCCAAGCGGCAACCTGATGGGCGTCGAAGCCGTGCGCGAGTTCAACGTGCTCCGCGATTCCTATGGCGCCGAGTACGGCAAGCGTCCCGGCGCCCAGGTCGTAATCGTCACCCAATCCGGAACCAACCAGTGGCACGGCTCCGCCTACGACTATCTCCGTAACAATGTCCTCGATGCTCCCAACTACTTCGACCAGGGCTCAGCCCCGCCCTTCCAGCGCAACCAGTTCGGCGCCTCTGTCGGGGGCCCGGTCCAGAAAGACAAGACCTTCTTCTTCGCCAACTTTGAAGGTATCGTCCAGAATTTGCATCAAACTTCGGCGGCGTTCGTAC
>PLWX01000189.1:188-28825 GCA_003151155.1 Acidobacteriaceae bacterium | reverse complement strand
CGCCGGCACCACCGCATTCACCAGTCCGATCCGCAACGCCTCTTGCGCGGTGATCGTCTCGCCTGTCAGCAAGAGTTGCATCCCCATCCCGTGCCCGACGAGCCGTGGTAGCCGTTGCGATCCGCCAAAGCCTGCCATGATTCCCAGCTTCACCTCGGGCTGCCCCATCTTCGCCGTATCGGCTGCAAAGCGCATTGTGCATCCCAGCGCCAGCTCACATCCGCCGCCCAGCGCGAACCCATTCACCGCCGCGATCACCGGCTTCCCCAGGTTCTCGAGCAAACTCAACACCTCTTGCCCGCGCAACGCGTACTGCTTGCCGACTTCGCCCGTAGCCGCCTTCAGTTCATTGATATCAGCGCCCGCCACGAATGCCTTCTCTCCAGATCCCGTCAAAATCACGACGCGGACATTCGCATCGTCCTTCGCCGCCTGCATCGCCTTCCCAATCTCCGCGATGGTAGCCATGCTCAGCGCATTCAAAACCTTCGGCCGATTGATCGTCACGTAAGCAATCGAGTTCTTCGCTTCGTAAATAAGATTTTCAAATGTCATAATTCCCCTGTCCTCAAAAATAACTCTGTCCTCCTGAGCGAGCCGCGCGCAGCGTTGCGAGTCGAAGGACCCCTATCGCCACCACCGCTCTCAAACCCTCGACACACAAAACCTTAGTGCCCCTCGTGACCTTCGTGTTCAAAGGTTTTTGCTAACCACCGGCTTAGCAGGATCCGCGTAGTCGTAAAAACCCTTTCCCGTCTTCCGCCCGTACCACCCCGCCATCACCATCCGCTTCAGCAACGGCGGCGCCGCAAACCGCTTCTCTTTGAACTCTTCAAACATCACATGCGTGATGTAGTAGCAGGTATCCAACCCCACGAAATCCAGCAGCGTAAACGGACCCATCGGGTACCCGCAGCCCAGTTTCATCGCGTTATCGATGTCTTCAATCGACCCCACGCCCTCTTCATAGGCCCGTATCGCGTCCAGCAAATACGGCACCAGCAGCCGGTTCACAATGAACCCACTGCTATCGGTGGTGCGCACCGGGACCTTTTCCAGTTTCGTCGCAAAAGCTACCGCCGCTTCAAACACCTCCTCGGAGGTCGCAATCGTTCGCACCACCTCCACCAGCTTCATCAGCGGGACAGGATTGAAAAAATGCAGCCCAATAAATCGCTCGGGCCGTCTCGTTACCGCCATCAACTCCGTCACCGAAATTGAAGAAGTGTTGGTGGCAAAAATCGCATCCTTCTTCGCGACTCCGTCGAGCGCGATATACATCTTGTGTTTCTCGGGAACGTTCTCCACGATCGCCTCGATGAAAATATCGCTCCCGGCAAGATCGTCGATGCTCGTCGTCCCCTTCAGCCGCGCCAGGATCGTCTCCGGCTTCTCCGTGATCGTTCCCTTCTCCGCGAACTTCGCCAGCGATCGCTCGATTCCTCTGAACCCCTTATCGAGAAACGCCTGCTCCGCCTCCAGCACGGTCACATGAAATCCCGCCGTCGCCGCCACCTGCGCAATCCCCGACCCCATCAACCCGCAACCAATCACTCCCACGTTCTTAATCTGCATAGCGCACCTTGAGGAAACCGATGAGTCTATCAGCGCCAAAACAAAGTAACCAACAAACCGCGGCCTTAACCGACGCTCACTCCCATTTCTGTCAAGAGCCGCAATTTGTCATTCTTGTCGTATCGCCTTGATTGCAATCCAAATAGAAAGTCCCAAAAAGTGTCCGGTTTACCCCCTCCAACTTGCTATTCTAAAAATAGGGGGACAGAAAATTTTCTGTCCCCTTCGTTTATGTATTCGTATGGCCCGTGCTTCTCGATGGCCTGTGGTGTCGATGGATTGTTGATTCTCGCTGGCTATTACTCGCTTCGCTTTGTATCAGGGCACGGCTTCAGCCGTGCCGATTACAGCGCAGAATGACGGGCTTTAGCCCCTGCACGCCACGTCGCGGCCAGCCTGCTTCTCAGTTGGGCGCTCCATCACTCTCTCTTGTCATTGCGAGGAGCAAAGCGACGTGGCAACCTGCTGTCGCTCGTACCTTCGATGTCCGCCGCACGGAGTAATGGAGTGTGCCGTGCCAGATAATGGGCGATTGCCCCCGCGTCCCTAGGCACAGAAAAAGGGGCTTTAGCTCCGGGGCCACGACCTAACCCCTTATTTTTCAATATTTTGACTCTTCACTCTTTTAAATTGAAGATTTTGCAAAGATTATCCCGCTAATCCCATGAAAACAATAGACCCCCAGGGGAGGGAGGGATTAGATCCGACGACCGACCAGCGCCTCGCCGTCGACCGCCTCAACCCGTGCCCGCAATAGTTGGTTCGACACATGCCGCCCCGCCAACCGCAGCTTCTGGTAGTTGTCCGTCAACGCCTCGGTCGAATTTTCCGACTGCACTGTCAGCGTGACAGCCTCCACTTCGCTCCCGAGCAGCGAATGTAGAAACGCCTGCTTTTTCCCGGCGACCAGCTCGCGCAAAACTCTGTTGCGCTCACGTGCGATGTGCACCGGCACCTGCTCGGCCATCGACGCCGAAGGCGTCCCCGGCCGCGACGAATAGGTGAACACATGCAAATAAGTAAACGGAAGCGACGCTAGGAACGCACGCGTCTCTTCAAAGTGCTCGTCAGCCTCGCCCGGGAATCCGACCATCACGTCGGCGCCGATCGCCGCCGTCGGCATCACCGATCGCACCCGCTGGACGCGATCCGCGTAATGCCACGGACGATACCGCCGATGCATCTTGCGCAGGATTCGGTCGCTGCCCGACTGCAGCGGCACGTGTGCGTGCTTGCACACCCGCGGCGACTCGGCAACGATAGCAATCAGTTCGTTGCTCCAGTCCATCGGCTCCACCGAACTGATGCGGATCTTCGGAATCCCCGTCTTCTCGAGAATTGTTCGCAGCAGAGTTTCGAAACCCAGCCGTGGTCGCAGGTCGATCCCCCACCGCCCCAGGTTGATCCCGCTCAAAACGATCTCCTGGTAACCCGCTTCGACCAGCGCATCGACCTCGCGCAGCACGCTATCGAGCGTCAAAGACCGGCTCTTGCCGCGCACGTAAGGAATCACGCAGAACGAGCAGCGGTTGTTGCAGCCGTCCTGAACTTTCAAATTCGGGCGTGTCCGCTCCGCCGCCGACTCGCTATCGAATACCGGCGCTGCCAGCAACTCGGTATGCGCGAAAATGTTCCCAACCACCATCGGGGCGGCTTCCACACCTACGCCAATCGACGCCAGTGGAACGAACGCCCGTGGTGCGAGGTTTGCCGTCAGCTCTGGAAGCGCATGCTTGTGCGAGTTTCCGATCACCAGGCTCACGCCTTCGAGCTTCGCGATCTCTTCCGGAGCGCGTTGCGCGTAACAACCGGTCACCACGATGCGGGCTTGCGGATTGGCCCGCCTTATGCGGCGTATCGCGGCACGAGCATCCTGGTCGGCCGATGCCGTAACTGTGCACGTATTGAGCACCACGACCTCGGCGTCATCCGCCGAACCACTGCGCGCAAGCCCACGATCGAGCAACTGACGCTCGATTGCGGCCCCATCCGCCTGGGTCGCGCGACACCCGAAGTTCTCGACAAAGAAGCTTCCCACGGTGTTATTATACGAAGCAATGGGCGGCTCCCGTTGAAACGGGAAGCCGCATTTTTGGCCTTGCGGCCCGAAGCTTGATCTAGCAACTCTGACCTGAGCTGCTGCATCGTAACCCGAGCGAACGTTGGTCCATTTACCCCTGGAGCTATTCGATGAAACGTCGCATATTGCTGGTCGACGATGAGCTGGCCATTCTGCTGACCCTCAAAGCCATACTGGAAATGCATCACTTCGAGGTGGAGACCGCCTCCTCCGCGAAGGAAGGCGCACAGAGACTCACTAAGGCCACGTACGACATGGTGATCACCGACATGCGTATGGAAACGGAAACCGCCGGCTACGACGTTATCCGCGCTGCCAAGGCGCAGCCTTACGAGCCCGCCGTCGCTATCCTTACCGCGTACCCGTCCCTCGGCTCGGACTGGAAGACCAAGGGCGCCCACTCGCTCCTGGTAAAGCCCGTCAACACCGACGAGCTCCTGCGCCAGCTTGAACACCTGCTCAGCACGCACCAGCTGAACAAGGGCAAGAACGGTAAGAACGCACCTCTCCCCCGGCCTGAGAAAACCGCCAAGGCCGAGAAGAAAGCAATCTAAACGGACGAGTGCAATTCGAACGGACGCGATAGGCTCGCTGCACCGGCGGGGGGTTCCGGTCGCGAAGTCAACTCGCAAGCGCTCGCGATCTAGGCTGTCGCAGCCGCAGTTCGCTTCTGCTGGAAACACTCACGGCAAAACACTGGCCGCCCTTGCGTGGGCTTGAACGGTACCGTGGTCTCCTTGCCGCAACCTGAGCACATGGTGCGCGTCTCCACCTTCGGATACGTCGCCCCCGGGGGGGTACTGCCCAGCATTGAAGCTCGCTTGCCCTTACATGGCTTGCACCGTTTGGGTTCGTTCTTGAACTGCTTGTCGTGGAAGAAAAGCTGTTCGCCGGCGGTGAAGACGAAGTCAGCGCCGCAATCGATACACTTGAGAACCTTGTCCTGAAATTCCATGGAGTAGAACTCCCTCAACCCCTTGCACGTTCACCGCGACACGCCGGAACGGATTTGGACGGATCCGAACCTTACCAGCGCGATTTGGTTTGCGGAGTATACCCCTGTTTGCCGGTTCCAAGCACAAAATATGAGCGGGCCAATCACAAATTTTGCCTTAATGCGTCACACTAGTCGTAAGAAAAATCCGGCAAAAACCGAGGGCCGCAGGGTTTCGGCTGCGGCCCTATTGACATCTGTTGGTTGGCGACTTGCGCCATTCCGTCTCTCAGCAATTGCTGCGAAAGGAGTTAATCGGCTTCTTTGCGTGCCTTTTTCCGGCTGCGCTTTCGTGCCAATGCTTCTTTTACACGCTTTTTCTCGCCCGGTTTGAGGTAGAAGCTGTGACGCTTCACTTCTTTAATGATGTCCTCTTGCTGGACCTTCCGTTTGAAGCGGCGAAGGGCATTCTCTAGAGATTCGCCTTCTTGTAATTTCACTTCAGCCAAACGGTAACACCCCCAAACTCGCCCTGTTGGACTCTAGTAGCATCGCAACCTTCGCGCCGCAAGTCAAGTTCCCGCCCGCGATTCTCGCGCCCTTAGAAGCGCAATCGGGCGGAAAACTGGATCTGGCGCGGACTGTACGANNGAGCCTTGGCATAGGTGTACGCCATCTGGAACGAGAGTCCGCGCCCCATTCTCTTACGCGCAGAAATCGTGAGCCCGTTGTACACACTGGTGGCGGCGCTCTGGTAAACATCGATCGGCCCGGTCTGCGGAATGGGCCGTTTCACATCATTAATGCAGGGAGGAAACGGACATGTCATCGACCGCGTCATCTGCCACGTGCCAAAACTGGGTTGCTGATAGATTTGGCCCGTCGGCTTTCCATCGTCGGAGAACACCGGATATTGCACCATCGTCGGCGCACTCAGGTTCGCATCAACCCCACGCAGCAGATGCTCTCCGTGCACGAGAAGATAAGTCGTGGAAACCACGAGCTTCGAACTCATTTCCTTCTCCGGGTCAAACTCGCTTGCTGCACAAACGGGGTCTGAAAGTGCGGATCGAACGCATAGATCTCAGTCGTCAGATATTTATCGACGCTAGCAGGAGGCACACAAGTCGTAACATGCACCCCACAATCCACGAGCGGCGATGGATAGGTCGGAAAGACCCGGCCCTGGGCTGCTTGCTGCGCATCAAGAAACAGGAAACTCTCTCCGAGTTCGCTTCCAGTTCGTACCGAGGACTCGTAAATCTGCGGGATGCGCGTGTAGAACCAGCCATAACCAGCCCGCACCATCAGCGGTTTGTGATCTCCAAACGCATAAGCAACCGCAACCCGCGGAGCGAAATCGTTTTTCGGACTAGGCAGTTTGCCGCTTGTCGGCCAGATCGGATTCACCTGCAAACCGTTAGACGGATACGTCCGCAAGTCATAACGCACCCCGAGACTCACGCCCAGGTGACTCGTCAACCGCAACGAATCCTGCGCAAACGCTGCGTATTCGCGGCTGTCGGGATGCGATACGGCCGAGCCGAAACTTTGCATGTAATACCGCGGTGCGTTGTGCGCATAGGCGCGCAACGGCGTCAGTCGTTCGCCGTACGTCATCGGCGCGAAGGTCCAAGGATTCACGCGAATATTGTCGAACTCGAACTCGCCGCCGTACATGGAGGGAAAGTAGTTGTAGTCCCACGTGAGCAGCGCATCCACGCCAATCTTCCAGTCATTACGGCCATTCGCGTAGGAAAGCGTTTCGGCCGCATGAAATCGATGTTCACGGGTCTCACGCGGCAGCATCGTCGAGCGTCCGAAGCCATCGACGATCCCGTAAATCTTGGTTCGCGCGTCGGTCGAATTTGCGAACGATTGTTCAAGATCGCGCGAAAATTGCAAGCGCGCATGGCTCATCCATCGCTCCGATAACGTGCTGGTCAAGCTGGCCAACAATGAATCGGTGCGTACGGTCTCTTCGCCGTTGCTGCTCATCGGCGAGTTGGTCACCGGATTGCCCGGATCGAAGAACACATTATTTGCGCCTTCGAATTTCGATGTATTCCCCCGAAGACTCAGGTAATTCTTCGCGTTGAGTGCAATATCCACCTTCAGGAATTTAGCACTGCCGTCGAGCGCCGCATGATAATCACCGCCCATCTGAGAAAGTTTCGCAGCCTGCGCGACTATCAGGCCTTGATCAAGCGGATCATAATCTGCAATCGTCGGAATCACGGTGGGCTGCCCTGTCAGAAAGCGCATGACATTCGGATCGTCAAAGTTGTGCTGGTCCCATCCTGTAAAAAAGAAGATCTTGTTTTGCTTCAACGGACCACCCACGGTAAAGCCCCACTGTTTCTGCTGCCCGTTCGGCTTGATTCCGGAAAACGGAAACGACGCACTGAGATTGCTGTCGCGAAGGTAGTAAAAAGCGCTGCCGTGCATCTGGTTCGTTCCCGACTTCGTCGCAACATTGATTACGGCACCGCCTGCGCGTCCGGTTTTCGCTCCATAGGCGTTCGATGAAACGCGAAACTCCTGCACCACGTCATTGCTGAAATGGTAAGGCGCTCGAAACCGCCCCTGCTGTTGCGCGAAGAATCCATTATTAAAGTCAGCGCCATCAACCAGGAAACTTGTCTGGTAGCCGCGGATACCACCGAAAGAAAGGTCGCCATTGGAACCGGCAGTCAATCCTCGAGGATCCTGGGTAACGCCAGGTGTCAGGAGCGCAAGATCGGTGAATCGTCTTCCGTTTACCGGGGTCTCATCGATCGTCTTCTCATCGATCACCCGCGACACGTCGCTTCCGACGGTATCTACGATCGTTGCCCTCGATGCCACCTCCACTTCCTGTCGCACCGTGCCAGGAAGTAAAACGAAGTCGATCTGTGCCGCACCGCCGATCTCCGGCCGCACCTGCTGTTCCTGTTTTCCCATCCCGCGCTCGTAGACGCGCACCCAGTATTCGCCGGGTGGCAGCATCTCGATCGCGAACGTCCCGCTGTCATTGCTTCTCAATCTGCGCACGATCGCCGTACCCGTACTCACAACATCGACTTGAGCTCCCGCGATGCGTGCACCGGAAGCATCGGAGACTGTACCTCGGATCGCAACCGTGGATGCGTCCTGCGCCCCAAGTCGAGTGCAATTGAAAATGAAAAACACAAAGACAAGCGCGACGATGCCATGCAGGCGTGCGAGGGTCATGCCAGTAGCTATAGGCTCGCGACTGTCAAACCAATGTGATGTCCGCAGCGACGGAGGTGAAGCCCCGCAACCCGCTTCGTGCTATTGACGCGTTCTGCGCCATTCTTCGCACAACATTCCTGCTGGTCTGGGCATTGCGGGCGCGGCGAGTTCAGACGCACCAGGAGTCGCTCAGAACGTTTCCTGATCCGGCGCAACATGGTATTTTTAAGAGTTCCCCTCGCGAGCCGATTCGAGTCAAAGGCCTTCGGGGTACCCGTTCCAAAGCAGGAAATTGATGATCCGTTCCTATAAAGGCATTGCCCCGACTGTTCCCGACACTTGTTATGTCGACGTCTCCGCCCAACTGATCGGCGACGTCGTACTCGGCGAACATGCCAGCATTTGGATGAACGCCGTCCTGCGCGGTGACGTTCACTCCATTCGGGTCGGGGCGAACAGCAACATTCAGGACAATAGCGTCCTTCACGGCATGTTGAACAAATGGCCCGTCATCGTCGGCGATTGGGTCAGCGTCGGGCACTCGGTCACCTTGCATGGCTGTGTCGTCGAAGATCATTGTCTGATTGGTATGGGCTCGATCATCCTGAATGGCGCACGCATCGGCGCAGGTTCGATTATTGCCGCCGGAACCCTGGTTCCTGAAGGCGCCATCGTCGAACCGAACTCGCTGTGGATGGGCCTTCCCGGAAAATTCCGGCGCAGCCTCAACAACGAGGATCAAGAATCGATTCTGCGGTACGCTACGAATTACATCGGTTACAAAGAGAATTATCTAAGCGAACTTGGCAAGAAGTAGTTCGCGTCACCGCGCTTCGTTTCGCGCCTTGGGACATCTACATCCAATGATCAAAGCCGTACGAGGAACCCGCGACCTTCTCCCTCCCGACACCGAAACATGGAACCGTGTCGAGGCGAAGGTGCGCGACGTCTTCGAGCGTTACAACTTTCACGAGATTCGCACTCCTGTTTTTGAAGACACGGCCCTCTTCGCGCGCGGCGTTGGCGAGGAGACCGACATCGTGTCGAAAGAGATGTTCACGTGGGAAGACAAGGCACGAGCGCAGAGTGAAAAATCCCAGCAACTGACGCTTCGCCCGGAAAACACCGCGGGTGTCGTTCGTGCCTACATCGAGCACAAGCTTGGGCAATCCGGCGCGTTGCAGAAGCTTTATTACATCGGCCCACAGTTCCGACGCGAGCGCCCCCAGAAAGGACGCTACCGCCAGTTCTTCCAGATCGGCGCCGAGGTTATTGGTCCTCCAACCTCCGGCAGCGAATCACCGTCGCGTGATGCCGAGATCATCGAGATGCTCGCAACCTTGCTCGAAGATGTTGGCCTAACCGGCTGGACGCTGTTTATCAATTCGGTTGGCGATGCCAACTGTCGGCCTGCATACAACGAGGCCTTGCGTGTAGCCCTCGCGACTGTGAAGGATCGTATGTGCGGCGATTGCCAGCGTCGTGCCGAAACGAATCCGCTGCGCGTGCTGGACTGCAAGGTACCTGAAGATCAGCCCATCATCGACGCGTTGCCGAAGATTGGCGACTATCTCGACGACGCCTGCAGAGCCCACTTCACCGCCGTCCGCGCCATGCTCGACAAAGTTGGTGTGCCCTACACCGTGAATCCACGTATGGTGCGCGGCCTCGACTATTACACACGCACCACCTTCGAATTCACTCACGGAGAACTCGGTGCGCAAAGCGCGGTGCTTGGAGGTGGACGCTACGACGGACTCAGCGAAGCGCTCGATGGTCCGAAAGCTCCCGGCATTGGTTTCGCCATCGGCGAAGATCGGCTCATTATGGCGCTGCAAGCGTCGCAACCCGCAGCTGTCTTGACGATCGACGCTTACGTTGCGCCGCTCGGACCGAACACCAACGCGGAAGCGCTCGGCATCTGCCGCAAACTTCGGCGCCAGGGATTGAAGGTCGAGCTCGGCGATGAGAGCTTCCGCCTCAAGAAATCGTTTGAAGCCGCTGAGCGTGCCGGCGCCCGATTCATCGTCATCTGCGGAGAGAACGAAGTCACGAACAATGAATTCTCCGTAAAGCATCTGGCTACGGGTGAGCAGGTGAGCGTCGCCCGTGCTGAACTCGCGATCTACATTCGAAATCATGGCGTCAAGAAACCAGGCGGTGAACACACCGCACCTGACGATCTGCAGTAGAGAAGAAGGAAGATAGCTACAGTGGCAAAACTCGATTTCCTTGGTGACCTGAAGCGTACCCACAAGTGCGGAGACCTCCGCGCCTCCGATGCCAACCAGAACGTCGTTCTCATGGGATGGGTGAACCGCCGCCGCGATCTCGGCGGATTGATCTTCATCGATCTTCGCGACCGGACTGGCATTACCCAGATCGTCTTCGACAACTCCAGCGCCGATCTGCAGACGAAAGCAGGAGATCTACGCTCCGAGTACTGCATCGCTGTCATCGGCAAGGTCAAGCAGCGCGAGCCGAACACTATCAACAAGAATCTACCGACTGGCGAAATCGAAGTGGTAGCGCAGGAACTGCGCTTGTTCAACGACAGCAAGGCGCTTCCCTTTTCACTTTCCGATACCGGATCGGTCAACGAAGAAGTCCGTCTCAAGTACCGCTATCTCGACCTGCGCCGCCCCGAAATGCAGGCGAATGTCGAGATGCGGCACAAGGTCACACTCGCGATCCGCAACTATCTATCGTCGATCGGCTTCATGGAAATCGAAACCCCAATCATGACGCGTTCCACGCCCGAAGGTGCGCGTGACTATCTCGTTCCCAGCCGCGTCCATCCCGGCGAGTTCTATGCGCTGCCGCAGTCGCCGCAGATTTTCAAACAGATCCTGATGATTTCGAACTGCGAGCGCTACTTCCAGATCGCGCGCTGCTTCCGCGACGAGGACCTCCGCGCCGACCGACAGCCAGAGTTCACCCAAATCGATCTCGAAATGACTTTTCCACGACAGGAAGACGTCTTTGCCGTGGTGGAAGGATTTCTGGCCGCCGCTTGGGCTGCGGCTGGACACAAGTTGCAAGGTCCGTTTCCGAAGATGTCCTACGACCAGGCGATCCAGCAATACGGCATCGATAAGCCCGATCTCCGCCTGCCTGCTATGACCGAAGTGAAAGAGGCTTTCACTCCGGAGAATCTTCACACGCTAGCCATCGATCCGGAACTGCCGGTTGTTTGCGTGCGCATTCCGAAAATCGGTGAACTCTCGCGCAAGGAACGTGACGATCTCAAGCCGCTTCTCAACGCCAAGAGCGGCGCAAAGATGTTTGAAGATTTCAAGCGCCTGGAGAAATCGTTCCCCGAGGCAGTTGCAAAGATTCGCGAGAAGGTGAAACCGGAAGATGGAGACTTGCTGGTGGGGGTCGCCGGCTTGCCGCGCACAGAAAAGCCGAGCGAATCCAAAGCGCGCCAACAGGCCTATGCCATCTTCGGCGCTGCCGGACAACTCCGCCTCGCCATTGCGCAGAAATATGCTGACCGGCACGGCTGCTTCAAGAAAGACGACTTTCGTTTCTTGTGGGTCACCGACTTCCCCTTTTTCGAGTGGGACGAGAACGAAAAGCGTTGGAACGCCGCGCACCATCCCTTCACTTCGTGTCACGAGCGCGACATGGATAAGTTGGAGACTGATCCGGCCGCCGTGCGCGCCCTTGCTTACGACGTCGTACTGAACGGCGTTGAACTCGGCTCCGGATCGATCCGTATTCACCGTCAGGACGTACAGAGCATCATCTTCAAGTCTCTCGGCATGAGCCCGGAAGAACAGCAGCAGCGCTTCGGCTTCTTCCTCGAAGCCCTGCAATACGGCACGCCTCCGCACGGTGGCATTGCCCTCGGTCTCGATCGCATCGTGATGATTCTGGCTGGTGCAACCAGCTTGCGTGAGGTCATCCCATTCCCGAAAACCGCAGCCGCCACCGACATGATGATGGACGCCCCTACTCCCGTCAGCGATCGGCAGTTGAAGGAACTGAACATAGCCACCCGCAAACGCGAGTAGCCCTGGCGAATCCTTCGGGTGGGTTTTCTCATCTAGAATCTCAGGATGGCTGACCCACTTTATCTGAGCCTTTGGTTCCCGAGCTTCGACACGGAAGAGATGTTCACGCGCAGCGCTGCAGTCATGCGTGAGTTCCCTTTTTCTCCGGTGCGTCCGGGTATCACGTACATTTCTGTTCACCCGATCGCGTGGTCGGAACCCACGATCCTGGAGCGCCGTTTCGACCAGGGAATCTCCCCGGAAGAAGCAGCCGACCTGGTGGCGGAATTCGCCCACGACGATTATGCGTTTGTCTTCGAAGCCTTTTGGGATCTCTGGGCGCCGCAGGACGATCCGGCCCTACCTTGGATTCAGCGTCCGATAGCAGTGCGTTTCGTCGTCCACGGAAAGCAGTTTGAAGAAGGTCTTTACACCGACCGCGGACACCTCGAAGTCGACTTCGGTCTCGATACGCCATTTCTTCATGACGAGCTTGATCTCACGCCGTTCATGGCCGAGCGAGTGAAGTTCAATGTTGCGAGACTTGTCGACTTCGGGCAGCGCCTCGAACAGAACTGCGCGCTGAGCGGCCGTGTGCTCTGGTCTGAATCGGAAGAGAACCTGGCGCAGAAGCTAGTGTCGCGCCTTCAGGCCACGCAGTAATGGCGATGAGCGAACGTCGATTCTTATTTCTTGTTGCGAGCGCCCGCCGAGAAGGCAACACGGAAACCCTCGCGCGGAAGGCCGCAGCATCTTTACCGTCTGACGTGAAGCGGCAGTGGATTCATCTCGATGAAACGCCGCTGCCGCGGTTCGAAGACATCCGTCATCACGGCGGAAAGAACAACCAGTATCCCGATCCGGAAGGCAATGAGCGCCTGCTGCTCGATGAAACCCTGTCTGCTACCGACATCGTTTTCGTCACGCCGCTCTACTGGTATAGCCTGCCTTCGAGCGCCAAGCTGTACATGGATTACTGGAGCGCATGGCTTCGCGTACCCGGCGTTGACTTCAAGAAGCAGATGGCCGGCAAGAAGATGTGGGCGGTCTGTGTGTTAGCCGACGAAGACCCCAAGCGTGCGGAACTCCTGCTCACCACCCTGCGCCACAGCGCCGAATACATGGGCATGGAGTGGGGCGGCGAACTCATCGGCAACGGATCGAAGCCCGGCGACGTGCTCAACGACACGCGTGCGATGGAAGCAGCCGAACATTTCTTCGTCTCAAGCTCGGTGCCGGCGGGAACGCGTTTCATAGTCGGCTCAAGTCAATTTCGAAAGCTTCTCCTTCGCAGCCTTTGCGGTTCCCTGCTGAAATCCGGCTCGACGCTCTCTGCCAATTCGACAGTTCGCGCATAGGCGGCACGAGCTCCGTCTTTCCGGTTCAAAGCTGCGAGCGCATCTCCGAGCGCCATCTGTGCCTGCGCAGAATCGGGTGCGAGAGTTACAGCCTGTTGCGCCTCGACGAGCGCCTGGTCGAGTTGCTTCGCTTCAATCAGTTTCGGCACGCGCTGCGTGTGACTCATTGCTGAGGCTCGCGGGATTGCGAAGTATCCCTGGAAAACATAAATCCCGTAGTCGATCGAAGCCACTGGCTTGATCTTCTTGAAATCCGCGTATGGATTCATCTTCCCGGGGCCAAATTCAAAGCCCGAAAGATCGCCGGCGCTGAAGAACAACGTGCCATCAATCTCGGGCGGCGTGTCGATGTCTTCGCCGATCCAGGCCGAATCCATCGTCGGCAGAGTGCGACACGGAATTCCGTAGTAGCGGATATCCACCACCGGCTCCGCAAAATAGATAATCCAGCAATCCTGGATATGGTGCTCGTCGATGTAACGCTTCGTAGCCTTCAGCTGCTGCGCCCAATCGACATTTGAATCGCTTAGCAACTTCCACGTCTGCGTCGGCCCGCCCCAAAACTCGTTCGCATACGCCATGTACGCCGGATACATGCGGATTGCGGTTACCGCCTGGTACGCAAGCAGAACAACGACAACATAAATCCATGCGCGATGGCGTTGGATCAGCGCCCACAGCGCGCCGCCAATCAGCACCGCGAAAAACGCATAAAGACAGAGGATGTGTCGGACGCCAATATTCATCCGCGAAATCATGGCGACAAACAGATAGAACGATGCCGGCACCGTCATATACAGAATCTCTCGCCATCGCCGTAATCGTCCGGTTGCGATAGCGAAGATTGCGATCGCGAACAGAAACAAAAACGCCGATGTGGACTTGATCAGGAAGGCCAGCGGGAAATAAAACCACTGCCCGTGTGCATAAATTTTTCCGAGCACGTAACTCTGATAGAAGTCCGACATATTGCGAACATCGGCTAGACCCATCAGGTATGACTCGGGCAGCAAATGGAAGCGTGCGCAAGCCTTGACGACAGCCGCCTCATGCGGCCTTGAGAGTTGTCCGATCGTTTCCGAGAGTGCCGGATTCAGTTGTAGCCCGTCGGGCCGTGCCGCATAGCGGAAGCCATAGAACGCCCAAAGGATTCCAACTCCTAGTATCGAAATTGCGACAATCGAACCCGCCAATCGAAGCGCCTGCCGGCCGCGGCTCTCGACTCGCCCTTCCTTGTCGGAAGCGCGAGGGCGAATCACCAACTCGCAGATCGCAAGGAGCACGAGAATCGGAAACACCAACACGCCCGTATGCTTCGCCGCCAAGGCCAATCCAAATGCGAGCCCCGTTAACAGCAGGCGTGGAATCGACGGCGCCTTGGTGTAACGGTAAAACGCGTACACCGTTGCAAACATGAAGCACGTAATGCCAACGTCTGTCGTGACCGTCGCACCGTGCGCCAAAAGATTTACGTCGAAAGCCAGCAACGCGAGCGCAAAGAACCCCGCCGCGGTGCTAAACATTTCTTGTGCGGCAAGAAATACCAGCAGCGCAAGCAGAAGTGTAAAGAAGGATGCTGCCAGTCGCACCCGCAGCAGAATTTGGTTCGCATCGTTTTTGAAAAGCAGGTCCTTGCCGTCAAGATACGCTTCGTATTTAAAGGATCGATTCTGGAGCTTCGGAACGACCAGCGGCAAACGCAGTATTGGCAGCGTCGCAACCAGTTTCACCAGTGGTGGATGTTCGGGATTCAGACCATAGTCGGCCGTCTTCCACATCATGTATCCCGCAAAGATGTGATCGTCTTCGTCCCAAGTGATCGAGTTGGCATTGGCGGAAAGAGCGAGCTGCAAAAAGAGAACGGATAAGAGTGCGATGACACCCAGCGCAACCCATGCGCGGCGAGGCGGCCGCTTGATTTCTGACACGATTCCTCCCAAAGTACCAGAGCCTGCAAAACAGTAGATTTTAGCGGCGGCAATGGCAAATCGTCAGTGTCACTCGAAAATTGTTCGAGGGGGCAAAGAAAAAGCCCTGCGCGGGGAACGCAGGGCCGCGTGTTACGGAAACTCTACCAGGCTGTCAAAGTCACATTATCGAGCCACACGGAATATTGATTGGGGGACTTGTTGCCGTCGGTTTGCACCGCCACATTCAGTTCGCTGGTGCTGGAAGCTCTGGGCGTGTAGTAGCGGTTCACTAAGCGGCGAACGCCGTCGACCGTCACCGCGATAAAGTGAGTATGCCCATCACTCGTGCGTTCCAGCTCCCACTTCAAATGGTGCCAGCTGTTCGCCGTGATGCCTGCACATGCGACGCCGGTGTTCTGCCAATGCAGGACCGCGTCGTAAACCCGCCAGTAACCTTTGTTGGCACCGCGCAGATCGCATTCCGTTCCGAAGATATACTTCTTTCCGTTCACCGACTGATTGACGTCAAACTCCAGCGCCTGCGGCGCAGTTGCGTCGGTAATGAAGAACTGCAGGTCGTACGTGAAGTGGCTCGCCGAAGGCAGTGCACCGAGTTGTTCCCACCATAACGCGGAACTGTAGGGTGCAGTGCCTCCGAAATAAAACTCTGACGATGCTCCACTCAACGAAGGCGTGCTCTGGAACTGTGCCTGCCAGTGCGTTGCCGTGCTGCCAGCGCCGCCTGAGCCGGAACACACGTCGCACGATTTCCACGGCGCCATTTGCTCGATATGAGTGAAAGTTTTGGTGGTTTGCGCAGAAGAATATGTACAGCTTGCAACGATGATCAAGATGACCAGGGCTGCAAGGCAAAGGATGCTCTTCATGGAAAACTTCTCTTTCGGATCGCGGCGAACTTGAGTACCGAGTTCGCTCTCGGCCAGTGGGAAGAGCGTACGAACTGCGCTCCGCTCTCACAAGTTCCCGAAGACCAACATTCCAGAGACTTTGGTAACGCAACCCCGTTCTATCAAAAAGGAAAGGCACGGCCTGAGCCGTGCCTTTCGTTATTACAAAGTTACTAAACGAACTACTTGCTGCGGCCCGCTTCGGCGTTGCCGGTCTTCTCTGCCAGGCCCGCTTGCGCGGCGGCGAGGCGAGCGATCAGCACCCGGAAAGGACTGCAGGAAACGTAGTTCAGGCCGACGCGCGCGCAGAACTCGACCGACGAAGGATCGCCGCCGTGTTCGCCGCAGATACCCAGCTTGATGTTCGGCCGGGTGCTGCGTCCCTTTTCGCACGCCATCTTGATCAATTGACCAACACCCTCCTGGTCGAGCTGCGCAAACGGATCCTGCTTCAGGATGCCCAGTTCGAAGTACGTCGGAAGGATCTTGTTGACGTCGTCCCGCGAGAAACCGAAGGTGGTCTGCGTAAGATCGTTGGTGCCGAAGCTGAAGAACTCAGCTTCTTTCGCGATCTCATCGGCCATCAGGGCTGCGCGCGGCAACTCGATCATCGTGCCAACCATGTACTCCACGCGCTTCCCTTTTTCCTTGAAGACTTCTTCCGCGACCCTACGAACGATGTCGGCCTGGTTCTTCATTTCCTTCAAACCGCTGGTGAGCGGGATCATGACTTCCGGCTTTACCTTGATGCCCTTCTGCGCGACCTGCACGGCCGCTTCGAAGATGGCGCGCGCCTGCATCTCAGTGATCTCCGGATAGGTGATCCCCAAGCGGCAGCCACGGTGACCGAGCATCGGGTTGATTTCATGGAGCTGTTCCACGCGGCTCAGCAGCTTGTGCAGCTCTTTCAACTTCGGCGACTTCGGCTTGGTGAGTTCCAGCTTCGCGATCTCGACCATCAAGTCTTCGCGCTTTGGCAGGAACTCGTGCAGCGGAGGATCGATGGTGCGGATCGTGATCGGGAACCCATCCAGCGCCGAGAACAATCCGGCAAAGTCAGAACGCTGCATCGGCAGCAACTTCTTGAGTGCCGCACGGCGGTCCTTCTCGTTATCGGCAAGAATCATGTCGCGCATGTGCCCAATGCGATCTTCCGCAAAGAACATATGCTCGGTGCGGCACAGTCCGATGCCTTCCGCTCCGAACGCGGCTGCCTGCTTGGCGTCGCGGGGAATGTCGGCATTGGCGCGAACGCCCATCTTGCGATGCGGCTCCGCCCAGCTCATGAACTTCATCAGCTCAGGATCGTCCGTACGTGCCGGGTTGGTATTGAGCTTGCCAAGAATTACGCGACCGCTGGTGCCGTCGAGCGAAATCCAGTCGCCGCCCTTGAGCACTTTGCCCTTCACGCGCATCTCGCGCTTCTTCTCGTCGACGTCGATTTCGCCGGCGCCGGCCACGCAGCACTTACCCATGCCGCGTGTTACGACCGCAGCGTGGCTCGTCATGCCGCCGCGCGAGGTCAGAATGCCCGCCGCTACTTCCATGCCGTGAATATCTTCTGGCGTGGTTTCGGCGCGAACCAGGATGACCTTAGCGTTCTTGTCCTTGTGGACCTTGGCGACGGCTTCATCGGCGGTGAAGACGATCTGTCCCACGGCCGCGCCCGGCGACGCCGGAAGGCCCTTCGACAGAACCTCCACCTTCACGCCCTTTTCATCGAGCGAAGGAACCAGGAAGTCGTTGAGCTGAATCGCCTCGACGCGCATCACCGCGTCTTCCTTCGTGATCAGCCCTTCTTCCACCATCTGGATCGCGACGCGAACCGCGGCGCGGCCCGTGCGCTTACCGTTGCGGGTCTGCAGCATGAACAACTGGCCGTCTTCGATCGTGAACTCGAAGTCCTGCATGTCGCGGTAGTGCTGTTCCATGCGACCGGTGATCTCGCGCAGCTGGTCGTAAACCTTGGGCATGATCTCCTGCAGCCCGATGATCGGAACCGGAGTGCGGATACCGGAGACCACGTCTTCGCCTTGCGCGTTCATCAGGAACTCGCCGTAGAACTCTTTCGCGCCCGTGGCTGGGTTGCGGGTGAAGCCCACGCCCGTGCCGCTGGTGTCGCCGAGGTTGCCGAATACCATCGACTGCACGTTCACGGCAGTGCCGATGAAGTCGTCAATGTTGTTCATGCGGCGATAGTGCTTCGCGCGATCGTTGTTCCAGCTCCGGAACACGGCATCCCTCGCCATCGCAAGCTGTTCCAGCGCATCCTGCGGGAAGTCTCGCTTGGCGTGCTTCTTCACGACCTTCTTGTAGCCCTCGATCACTTCCTGCAGATCTTTCGCTGTCAGGTCGGTGTCGAGCTTCGTCTTGCGCTGGTGCTTCTTGGCGTCGAAGACTTCTTCGAATTCGGCTTTGTCGATGTCGAGCACCACGTTGCCGAACATCTGGATCAGGCGGCGATAGCTGTCATAGGCGAAGCGCGGATTGTTGCTGCGCTCGGCCAGGCCTTTCACCGATTGATCGTTGAGGCCGAGGTTCAGGATCGTATCCATCATGCCCGGCATCGAGAACTTTGCGCCGGAACGCACGCTGACCAGCAACGGATCGGTTGGCGCTCCGAGCTTCTTGCCGCGCAACTGTTCAAGCTGTTTGAGGGCGGCAAGCATTTCTTTCTGTACGCCGTCAGAAGTCTTGCCGGTCTTCATGTACTCGCGGCAGGCTTCCGTCTGGATGGTGAAGCCCGGAGGTACGGGAAGACCCACGTTGGTCATCTCGGCAAGTCCGGCGCCTTTACCGCCGAGAACGTCCTTCATCTTGCCGTTTCCTTCAGCCTTGCCTCCGCCGAAGGAATACACGTATTTCACAGTCTGCTTCGGAGTCGCCACGGCGGCCTCGATTGGTTCTAGCGTAGTGCTCATCGTATTAGTCCTCGATAGTGCGGTTGAATGATTAATTCTTCTCAGTGACGATCTCGCTGAAATCGGCGATGACTTCGAACTGCGAAACGATCGCGAGCAGCAACAGCAGTCGCGCCGTTCGTTTCTGTTCGTCATCGACCATCACCATGACTTTGTCGAAGAATGCGTCCACCGGTTTGCGCAAGGCGGCAACCAGCGATACCGCTTCTTTGTAGTTCTTGGATTGCACTGAAGCCTGGAATTTCGGCGCCACATCCACGTACGCCCGTACCAGCGCGGCTTCTTCCGGATGTTCCGCCCTCTTTTCGTACTCGCCCATCCGCAACTTCACGCTGCTGGCGTCCTCGCGTAAGTTCAGCACGGGATGGATCTTTTTCTCTTCCGCCTGTTTCAGGATGTTCTTCATCCGCCTGAACGCCGCCGAAACCGCGATGAAGTCTTCCGAGCCGCGAACCGTCGTGACTGCCTCCGCCCTCGCAATCGCATCCACCACATCGTCGGCATCGGAAGCGAGAACGGCATTCACCACGTCATACTGGAACCCCTTCGCCTCTCGCAGGTAGAAGTCCAATCGCTCGCGCAGAAAGTCGGTAATGCTCTTCTTGTAGTCTGCCTCCGCTGCGGTGAAACGCAGTTCGGCTTCGCTTCCCTGGTACTCGGTACGAGCATCTTCAAACACCGCGCGCAAGCTCAACGGCAGCCTGCACTCCGCGATGATCTTCACAATCCCATTCGCCGCCCGTCGTAGAGCGAACGGATCTTTCGAGCCGCTGGGAATCAACCCGAGAGCAAACATGCCGGCGATCGTGTCGGCCTTGTCGGCGATCGCCACAATCGCACCTTCCACGCTGCGCGGCACGCCATCTTCCATGGAAACAGGCTTGTACTGGTCGTAGACGGCATTGCCAATCGCATTTGCGGTTTCCTGTGCCACCTCAAGCCGCTCTGCCTGTGCCTTCGTATAAAGTCCACCAACCACGCCTTGCAACTCGGTGAACTCTTTCACCAGTTCCGTCGTCAGGTCTGTCTTCGCGAGGCACATCGCCTTGTGGACCACCCCAGGCCGCACCGTCACTCCCGCGTCGAGCACCGTTTGCGTGATCAAGCTGGCGAGTTTCTGCGAACGGATCGTCTTTTCGTAATAGCTGCCGAGGTCTTTCTGGAATGTCACCGACTTCAGCCACTCGAAGCGCTGCCGCAGGTCGAACTTCTGATCGGTGTTCCAGAAGAACCGTGCATCGTTGAAACGGGCACGCAGTACACGTTCGTTGCCGTGACGAATCAACCCATCGGGATCGCTCGTCGTGTTGAGCACGGCCAGGAAGTGAGGCGCGAGTTTGCCGTTCGCATCTTCTACCGCGAAATACTTCTGGTGATCGCGCATCACCGTNNTCCGTGTCGCAGCATCCAGCGCTTTGCGAATCTTGTGTTCTCGCTCCGCCCGATCGACTACCACCGCCACCGAAGCCAGCGTCTCGCGATAGCCGCTCGGCGATGACAGCGTGACCTCACGCTGCGAAAGAATGCGATGCCCGCGAGAGGTATTTCCTGCGGTGATACCGTCAAACTCCAGCGGCACAACCTTTCCATCGAGCAGCGCCACCATCCAGCGCACCGGGCGTACGAAGCGCTCCGAGGTCTTCCCCGGACGCCAGTACATGCTCTTCGGCCAGTAAATGCCGTTGATTTCTTTGGGAAGGAGTTCACCCAAAATCTCGGCAGCGGGTCGACCTTTTTTTGAGACCGTCGCGGCGATGTATTCGCCCTTGGGTGTCGTGATTTTCTCAATCGCGCCAACATCCACCCCCGCCTTTTTTGCAAACGCATGCGCTGCCGGCGTAGGCTCACCATCTTTGAAAGCAACCTTGGTCGAAGGTCCCGTAAGCTGTTCCTGCACATCCGGCTGCGACGCGCGCAGCGACTTCGCAACTACTGCCAGGCGTCGCGGTGTGGAATACGACTCTACAGTCGCGGCCTCCGCAAGGCGTTCGCGCTGCACAAGATCTCCCACCCGCTTCGCGAGTTCTTCGCGGGCGGTGTCGATCATGCGGGCGGGAATCTCTTCGGTGCCTATCTCAAGTAGAAAATCAACCATTCCGTCTCTTCATTCTCAATTTTTGAGGCCCTCGCCGTATGTGAGCCTTATCACAACCTTCAGTCCAACCTGTGGGTGCCCCGTCTGTGGGTGCCCCACCCTTGTCACGCAGTAACAGGGTGGGAGACCACGTCTCAAGCGCTCGCCACAGCCTCCGCCGGCGCCTCCACCGCTCCCTGCTGATTCACCCATGCTTTCGCCGCCGCCACCGCCAGCGCTCGAACCCGCGCGATGACGCCCACGCGTTCGGTCACGCTGATCGCACCACGCGCATCCAGGATGTTGAACAGATGCGAGCATTTCAACGTCAAGTCGAACGCAGCCAACACCGGAAACCGTTTGCGTTCCCCAGCCGTGAATGGCGCACTCGGCTCGACTCCTTTTTTCACTGTCCGCGTGGCCGCGTGATACTCCTCCAACAGCGCCTTGCCTTCAGCCTCGTACAGGTCGAAGTGCTGCCACAGTTTGCTCACGTCGGCTTTCTCAAAGTTGTAAACCGAGTATTGCAGCTCATCGGCAAGCCGCACATCCCCGTAGGTCACCGGCTCCCCATCCGGCCCCACCACCCACACGATGTCGTAAATGCTGTCCACGTCCTGGAGGAAAGCCGCAATTCGTTCCAATCCGTACGTCAGTTCGGCTGCGATCGGATCGAGGTCCACGCCACCGCACTGCTGGAAATAGGTGAATTGCGTGATCTCCAGACCGTCGAGCATCACCTGCCAGCCGATGCCCCACGCGCCCAGCGTCGGCGACTCCCAGTTATCTTCTTCGAATTTAATATCGTGCTTCGACAGGTCAATCCCAATCGCCTTCAGCGACTCCAGGTAAAGCTCCTGCACATTGTTCGGCGGCGGCTTCAGGATGACCTGGTACTGGGTGTGCTTATAAAGCCGGTTCGGATTCTCGCCATAACGCCCATCGGCCGGACGTCGCGAAGGCTGTACGTAGGCGACGCTATACGGCTTTGGCCCCAGCACCCGCAGGAACGTCTCGGGAGCCATGGTTCCGGCACCCACTTCCACGTCATGGGGTTGCTGCAGGATGCAGCCGTGTTCGGCCCAGAAATTCTGCAGCCGGAGGATNNCAACGTTGGCGCGGCCACGGTACGCCAGAAAACTGATCTAACGGGGCCCGGAACATCAAATCCGCTACCGCTCGCGAGTCTACCGACAACTCGCTCGAGGCTAATCGCTTATCGTTCACACACATCAGCCCATCAACCAGCGGATGATAAAACGCCTCATCTTCCAGCGGCTCTCCGCAAACCACGCAGTGCGTGAGATCAGGAAGAAAGCCTGCCAGCCGCACCATCCAAAGATCGAAATACGTCAACGGCATCCAGATCTCCTCTGGAGCCAAACTGCCAAGCACTGCCAGCGCCAACCGGAACACGGCATCGTTCGGTTCGCGATCGGGCAAAAGATCGTCGATCAACTCCGCCACGTGCCCTAGAGCCAACGCCCGGCTGTAATCCACCGCGCTCGAAAGCGGCGACTGCAAAACATCACAGGAATCCAGCCGCGTCAGTTCGTGCCGTTCTCGATCTTCATAATAGGCCCGAACGTGGGTCAGCGGTTCCAGTGCCCCGCCGAACCGCCGGCGCGACTTCTTCGCCGAACGCGCCACGCCTTTCACTTTGCCTTCGAGACGGGTAAACAGCGTCACCAGCAGGTCGGCCTCGCGCATCGGATAGGTGCGCAGAACGATCGCCTCGGATTGCTTGAGCATTGCGGCTTACCCTGTCAGCCCAGGCAAGAGAAGGGGCGTGAAGCTCAAACGTTGATTCTAAATGTCCAAGACAGGGTTAGGCAAAACGCGTGACTCGCACTTGCCCTAACTGGACGCTTCCCGCCGCAGCACCATTGAAATCGGATAAAACCCCTGCAGTCCGACGATTGTGCGCCCGACCCAGTTGCCTACGTTGACCTTCTGCATGGTTTTGATCGCCATTCCCAATTTCCCGGCCACGCGCTGCTTTCGAATTGAAAGGGCTTGGCAAGTCGGTCGAGAAAGTCTTTTTCACCCAGCGAGAGCAGGGTCACCGGATACTGCTGGTTGATCTTCTTCACCGTGCGCCGGCACCACACCGGGTTAATTTCTGTCCTCAGAGTGCGCGCGAAGGCCGGGTCGCGCCTCCAGAGTTTCACCCACAGCGGCAGGTAATTGCCGAGCAGCGGCGGCTGCGGAATCATGTAGTGCCCCTCGAAATATGAAAGATGGTTCGGCAATTCGCAGGACACAATCCCGCCGGGCTTCACCACTCTGACCGCTTCCGTCAGCACCTTCACCGGATCCTCTACATGCTCCAGAACGTACGAGGAGTACACCACATCGAACGAAGCGTCCGGAAACGGCAGCGACTCCCCCACCGCTGGAGTGATGCGTTTCGGATCAAGTCCATTGACTTTGAAAATTTCTTGCGAGGAAGCGAACGAACAACCGAAACCCTCCCCGTCCGGCTCAACGCCGTACCCATCGATGGCAAAGTCCTTGACGAACACGGCAAGGTTGACACCGAAACCCGATCCGATCTCGAGTAGCTTCTTTCCCTCCAGCGGCGTGAGTTTACGCAGCCCCTCGACTCGGCCGAACGCCTTGCTGGTGTCGAGATGATCGTCGGCGCTCGTCTGCGGATCGCACCCGGAGATGCTGGCGAAGAATTTCCCAACCGAATCGCGCGCGGCATCGCGCACCGACAGCGGAACAATGACGGAAGATTGCGGCATCTGCAAAGATTCTACGACATCCCTATTCCACTTTCTTCCAAACAATGTCCTCGTTATTGCGGCGGTCGATCATGGAATCGACTTTGCCGCCCGCGTAGTGGAACAAGCGCCGCCCTTCCACCCCTTTGCGGAAGAAGATGTCAGCAACTTCCGGGACCAACTCTACTTTCGGACCGGTGCCACGCTGCACGAATAACTTGCCGTTCTCGTTCGTGACCACCGCACGGTCGCCGGGAGCCAGTTCGTAAGTACCCGCATAATCGAGGAATTTGCTCACATCGGCAACTCCAGCCGCCGGATCTTCGTAGTAGCGCAACACCTGCCCCGCGATGATCCTCCATTGTCCGTTTCGGTACATCCACGTGTCGGTCGCGTGATAGCGGGCGTGCAGATTCTGCCCCTGCACCGTTTCGCTCTCATCCATGTCATACGAATGAATGGCGGTGTCGCCAGCCAAATGGAACTGGGAGTTCTGCACCTTGATATTTCCAGAAACTCCGGCCCTCAACGGTTCGATACTCGCGACCAGCGCGACCTTGTCCATGTTGTGTCCTTGCTCGTCGAAATACATCGCATCGTCGGCGAAGTACTCCTTCCACGGGTCTTTGTTGCCGGGTGCGACTGCGTCGGACAATTCTTGGGTTCGTCGAACGATTTCTGCCTGGGTAATCGGAGCAGGCTTGCTTGTCACACAGGAAGTGAGAAACAAGAACGCACAAATCAATAGGGTCGCAGGTTTCAAAGCTTCCTCCACCAAAAGTTTAGATCGCCCAATCGCACATCGCAGCCTGACAGGTCGCAATCGCTGGGACGAACCGTCAGGTGCATAATAGTCCGCGCTAGCCGAGGCGCGCGAAAGAGGGCCTCCTACAACCATGTCCAAGCTTCTTTTCGCGGTGTGTCTTATTGTGGCGGTGTCGGCCGCGCAAGCGCAAAAAAGCGCCGAGCTGAAGCGCTACAGCGAATGTCAGTTCGGTAAGGACTATCCCACCGCTCAGGTCCAGGAGTTCGAAGGCGAATTCGATCGGCCGGTTACGATTGGCGACCAATCGAAGATCATCCACTCAATGGATGGATACAGCATCTACGTCGCCTACAAAGAGGACGAGCCCTTCGCAAATATCAAGGCCGAGCAACTCCGTGCAGAAACCTACGATTCCGACAAGCAGATCCTTATCGAGGGCCTGCGGAGCATGGCCGCTAACACGCCCGATCTCGAAAGCCCCACCCCGACAAAGTCAGAGTCGAATGGCTTCGAAGTCTACGGCGTGAATCGCGCCAAGCTCGACGGAAATGTCCTCAGCGTCTATTTATTGCTCAACAATAAGACTCACACTAGCACCACGGTTTATCTGCTGAACGACGATCCTGCACAGCGCCATTTCGATACCCTCGCACAGTTCCACGCCATGCGAGATGAGTTCCTGAAATCGATGCTGAACTGCTTCAAGCAGTAAGTCGCCGCAAGAGCAAACCGCCAAGGGAACCTGTAAACTTATCGCTGATGTCCTTTTCCAACTTCCACGGCAATCCGCAGACCGTGCATGCTGCCCGCGAGATGCTATCCCGAGGCCGCTTTCCGCACGCTGTCATCCTCAGCGGCCCGCGCGGTAGCGGCAAATTCACCCTGGCGCAAATGATCGCCAAGGCAATGAACTGCCTTGAGCGTCCGCTCAGTGACGACGGCCTCCCCGACTACTGCGGACGTTGCTCCAACTGTGAACGCATCGGCCAGGCCGACGACCTTGATGCCCGCATCGCCGAAGCCATTGAAGCCCGCGAAGCACTCCGCGAGACCGACAAGAAAGAAACCCGCATCCTCATTCAAACCCACCCTGACGTGCTGATCCTCCCGCCGGATCCGCCGCAAATGCTCGTCAAGGTCGACCAGGTCCGCCATCTCATCGGACACATCTATTACCGCCCGACCCAAGGCGAGCACAAGGTGTACATCTTCAGCGAAGCGAACTTCATGAAAGAAGCCGCAAACTCCTTGCTGAAAGTGCTCGAAGAGCCACCTGATTTTGCGACCATTTTTCTGCTCGCTGAAAATCCGTCGTCGCTGCTGGCGACCATTCGCTCACGCTGCGTGCAGTTGCGTCTCGAGGCGATCGCTTCGGAAGACGTGGAGACCTACCTCGGCAAAGAGCGTCCCGAATGGGCGCCCCGTCAACGCGCCCTCGTTGCCCGGCTTTGCGGCGGAGGCATTGGCCAGGCTCGCACCTTCGATCTCGCCGCCTACACCACGGCACGGCAAGACGCGCTTACCATCCTGCGTTCGTCCGTCTCTGCGCAGGATCACTCCGAGTTATTCAAGGTGACGGAGGCCTATCGCGCTGGCGCCGACGGGAAAGACAAGACCGACCAGCTCATTCGTGCTACTTACTCGCTCCTCCAGGATCTGCTCTATCTGCTTTCCGGCACTCCAAAGCTCGTACGCAACACGGATTTGCAGAGCGATTTGAACAAACTCGCGCAATCCGTAGATCTGGATTGGATCCAGCGGGCTTCTCACAAACTGGGGGAGGTGGAAAGCGGAATGCGCCGGAATCTGCTCCGAAGTTTGTCTCTGGACGCCTTCGCTACCGCTCTCGAACGCGACTGACGCGAAATGGCGCCCGTGTACGCCTAAAGTAACATTCCCTCCGTGATTCCGGTCATTGTCTCCCGGAAAAGCCTGTGATACGGTAAGCAGCAAGTTCACACCTTAGTACACTTTCGGGCGGGCGGAATCCCTTTTGGACTCGTGTCCATGGGCGTCTTCGCGAGGGATGCTGGGAAGTGAAGTCGCATTGGGGACTCTCGCCGAGAGGAATGTGGCTCGGTGAGGTGAGCGCCTCACTCTCGGGAGACGCACCATGAAAGATTCAATGGATTCCACCGCGGTCGGCCGCGCATTGGAACCGGACTTCTCGAATCGAAAACTTATTCGGCCCTCACTCAGCCGTCCAGACCACGCCCGCAGTGAACAACTCCAGGAACGCCGCGAACGCACCGAGCGGCCCTCCAATGGCGCTGGCAAGAAAGCACCCCCGGCGGAACAGACCCACGCCGAGAATTTTTACTACCAGAAGCAGATGCAGGCCAAGACCCCCATGGTCTTCGTGCTGCAGGATGGCGAAGAACTGCATGGCGTGATCGAGTGGTACGACAAGAGCTGCTTGAAGATCGTGCGCAACACCGGCGCCAATCTGCTGATCTACAAGCCCAGCATCAAGTACATTTATAAAGAATCGGAGAAGTAGACCCACTTCTCCCCGAGAGCCGCGAACCCCAACGCGCGCGGCGCGTATTCGTGTTTCTTTATGCTTCCAGCATGACAACGGCAGGCGCTTGCGGCAACTCTGGCTCGGAGTGCACCAGCGGATATCGCAACACGAGGTACAGCACGCCGAGCATCAGCAGAACTTTAACTTGCGCACCGTAATTCACCGCGAATATCACTCCGTACTTGCCAATCCAGTAGTACAGGTAGTTCTGCGGCGTGAACAGGATGGCGAAGAGGAACAGCAGCGAGGTCGTTGGTTGCGTAGGCTCGCGTTTGCCGTCAAGGATGAAGAGCACGAGAAACGCCCACGGCGCATACAGCAGGCAGAGTCGGTAGTCGTAGGAAACCGGCGGCAACAACAATGCAAGCACCGTGATGGCTAGTGCCTGGTTCAATGGCGGAAGTTTCCGTATCCGCGTGAAATACAAGATGGTCCCCAGCAATGCCGCGGTTAGCATGTAGAGCCGATAAATTTGCGGCATCTTCATCGCCATCGGTCCGCCGAGAGTTTGCAGGATCAGGTAACCCTGTTTTACCAGCGTCAACAACGAATGATCGAAGCCGATGTCCCTGGGCCGAATCCCGTACCCGTTGTGTACTGTGTAGGCATCAAGCCCCCCTCCGGTTCCCCGCAACGCCTCCATCAGGCTCGGTCCAACGATCCAATGACTTCCGATAAAGTACGCGCCACCCACCGCCAACCCGAATAGCAATTGCCGGTAATGTTTTCGCGAGAACAGCAGCGAGAGAAAAATAATAGGGAGAAGCTTGAATGCAGCCGCCAGTCCCAAAAACGCTCCTGCCCACCAGAAACGGCCCGAGAGATACGCCGTGATTCCCAATGCCACCACCAGGACTATGAACAGTTCCAAGTTGCTGGTATCGATCATCACCCAGAGCGGATAGGAAATGGCCACGGTGAGAGACGAAAAAAGGATCGCCGTTCGCAATGAGATCCCGCGTTTTCGCAACTGGCCGACAAACGTCACCAGGCCCAAGGCCACGATTACCGTAACTGACGTTAAGTACGTCGCCAGTGGGTGATGGGTGGCATAGAGAGCACGATACAGCGGGGCCATCGTGTCCGGATACGTCCAACGGGTATTCTCGCCACGCACTTCGTTGTAAAACGCAGGGGTCCCGTACAGTTTGAAGCTGGGTTGAAAGACGTACAGGTCGGCGAAGTGGAACTCGTTCGGGGAGAGCACCCGCGTATGAAGATAGGACGCCAGCGACACCCCGATGACCGAGAACAGCAGGATCGCGATCGCAAAATGTTTAAGCGCGAGCGGCAGCGGTCGAGATTCAGCGTGTACGACAGGTTCAGTCATTAGGTTGTCGGCCTTCTACAACTTCGGTAGCACGATCCCCTTCTGCGCCTGGTACTTGCCTTTCTTATCTTTGTAGCTGACCTCGCAAGGCTCGTCGCTCTGGAAAAAGAGAATCTGGCACAGCCCTTCATTGGCGTAGATTCTCGCAGGAAGCGGCGTGGTATTCGAGATTTCTAAAGTCACATACCCTTCCCACTCCGGCTCGAAGGGCGTCACGTTCACGATGATCCCGCAACGCGCATACGTGCTCTTGCCCACGCAAATCGTCAATACATCGCGTGGAATCTTGAAGTACTCCACCGACCGCGCCAGCGCGAACGAATTCGGCGGCACGA
>PLWX01000189.1:0-161 GCA_003151155.1 Acidobacteriaceae bacterium | reverse complement strand
CCAGCGGTCACTCTTGATGGCCATGCGTCTCCTTGCAGCCTCGATCTCGGTCGGTTGGGAAGTGGTAATAGTGGTACTTGGGAGTCGTCAGCCATCTTAAAAGGCAATGACCGTGATTGACAATGGCCTCGCACTTCCTTACGATTCGCTTTCAGCCATTC
>PLWX01000232.1 GCA_003151155.1 Acidobacteriaceae bacterium | reverse complement strand
CCCGCTGCTTGCGCGTCCCCATCGCCATGCGCCGATTCTACAAACCAAGCCTGTGGATACCTCAACACTTTCTGCTCACGAATCCGAACTTGCACCACGGGCTGCTAGGCGTTGGGATTTCAACGAATTCCCTCTGCTGTAACTCAGGGGCGCCGACGGCGCCCCATTTTCTATTTAACCGACATTTGGCCTTCGAGCCGGGAGGCATTCAAGGCCGCTTCATACCGCCTTCACCGTCGTGCACGTCGGATCAAGTGAGCATCTCGCTGCTAACCTTGGTGTCTTCTTCGGAGGGGTGGGGCACTTCGTATAAGCGAATACGGAAATCTATATTTGGCCGCTCCATCCGAAAGGCCTCACTAGACTAAATTGAGCATCATCTTTGCAAACCGAACAGCGAGGGAATGTTTCATCCTGTACTAGCGTGACTTCGTCTATGAGACGACGGGGGCCATGAAAAACTTTATAGGTACCGGTTTGAGGCACAGTGTCACCAACAGCGTAGAACCTGGGCGGAGTCTCGTGCATTTGCTTTCGGTCTTCCCTAGAAATACTCGTATTTGCCGAGCATTTATTTCTCGTGAATCTCGCCCCATGCCATCGTCTTGCCGTAGACGATCCTCACGTTGCATTGGGTCGGTGCGATGTGGGCGAGATAGATGGTGGCCACTTTCTCGCCACCCTGCAGTTGGCCGGTCTGCATTGTTGTTCGAGCAATGTCTTGAGAGGCATTCCGCTTTGTTCCCGCACTCACATCCTTATTCACCACGAGTTCCCACTCGGATTTGCCGGGAATGACGAAGAGACTGTAGGCGCCCACCGGCACGGTTGTGTTGCCGATCAAAACGTTTGTATCTAGGAATAAGGACAGCGGTTTCCCGGATGGCGACCACGCCTTCCCAATCGGAAGGCCCTGCGATTTCGCCTTTTCGGAGCGATCGTATTCAATACGCATACCCTTTCCGTCGGCGAAGCTGCAGGTTACATCACTGGTTTTAGAAGACGAAGGCTGTTGAGCGAAAGCGGAGGCGGCTAAGATGCAAACCACCAGCGTTGACAAGCCGACATTTACCACTTTCATGAAAGACCTCCTGGGTAGGACGGGAATGCAGACAAGTTTGTTCGCCGAGCCCCATCCAACGTGAACGATGGGCCGCAGGACATTAACATTGACCGCTCGAGGTTTTAACCTTGGCAATCAATCGCGACTACAAACAGAAGGTGCGGGAAAGGCTAACAGCGGGAAACGCAGCTCAGACTCAATTCACCGGGACGAGGCGAAGGAGCATGCTTTGAACTGAGCGTCACGGCACGGACGAGGGTTGCGAAGAGTCCGGACCAAATCGAAGCTGCACACACCAAGGCGAAGAAAATCTTCGCTGCAGAGCGAGCGGCTCGAAGCGCGGTCGGAGAGAGACCGGCCGTGGGCAGCAGGTAGACAAACAGAATGCCCAGCAAAAGAATAACTGCTAACCAGCGGTGAGATCTAATCCTCACGGCAGGATTGTAACACTTTGGTTTAAGGCGTTCCACAAACGAGAGAGGGCCAAGGGCGTGCGCATTTTTGAAATCCGCAACACGGTGCCATTCGTCCCGTGCAGCATCGCTCTGAGGGCCCTTGAGCATGGTCTCACCGTAGAATTACTAGAATCGAAAGTGTGAGACAGCCTGAGTAGGAGTTGTAGCCCGGCGAGCCGAACGCGATCGCGCTAGGCACTTTGGTGGTCGAACCGAGCGCGTCCAGAGTACGTCTATAGGGAGTGGGCCTCAGCAGGCAGCTCTCTACCAAGGACGAACGACGATGAAATCACCTTCCCTCAGAGATGCGTCCGCCAACGAATCGGCCAGCCTCGATTGGCTTCTCCACGACCCCGGCTTCCTTGGTTTGCCCAAGCTCAAGATCCGCTCGCGTGCCGAGATCCTGGGATTGAGCGGCATGATTGCAGTGCTCGTATTTCTTGCCGCGTTGGGATTGCAGTGGATCATCTACGACCGGTCATGCACGAGGATGGCGTTCGCCTCGTCGGCTCCACGATTGCGGCAATCCTGGCAGCGATCCTGACCGGACGCCTGGAGTCGCTTTCCCGCGCCCGTAGTCTGCAGGAGCTGCGCCGGTTCGAGGCCATCGCTCTGATGAACCACCACATTCGGAATGCGCTGCAGGCAATCCTCTATTCCAGCGCCGCAGATAATGCGGCCACCGTCCGCGCCTCAGTCGAGCGCATAGAGTGGACCCTACGCGTGGTTTTGCCAAAAGTCGAACAAGCACTCCCGACAGATTGGCGACGGCACTCGCACGCGAAATCCCAGTAACAGCGGCTCATTTTTCTGCTCGAAGTCCACCGCGTACAACAAGTACCGGACAGCGTGAATGAGATGCAACATCGTAGGCAGTCGGTCCCGGCAAGTGAGCCGCAACTCGCGGATAGCGAGTACCTCGCACACCTAGCACGATCAACTGGATCTGCAATTCCTCGGCGACCTCCAAGATACATTCGGAGGGCTGGCCAAACTCAACGTGCAACTCAGGCGTGCAACCTTCTTCTATTACCCAATGCTTTTCCAGCAGGCGCAAGCGGATAAAATCGGCACCCTGTATCCCCGTCGAAAGCGGCTCGTCCCAGATATCCTCGACGACGTGTAAGAAAAAGAGTGTGGCGCTGAATTCCTTGGCTAAATAACACGCGAAATGCATTGCGGGCTCAGATTCTTGGGAGAAATCTGTGGCGTAAAGAATGCGTCCAAGCCTTGGCTCTGCCGCTGAAGCCGCCGAGCACGCGGGCCCCACCATCAGGACTGGATGTTGCGCCCCCAGGAGAATTTGCTCTCCCATCGACCCCTCAAGCAGCTTTTCGACGCCACGTGGGCCGTGCGTGCCAATCACGGTCATATTGATTTTGTGTTTTTCCGCCATCGCTAAGAGAGTTGGCCAGACATCTCCGTGATCGACGAGCACCTCGTGCGGAGGTCCCACGAGATGCGACGTCGCTCTCAGCCCATCCAATTGTTCTTCCACACGAGCCCGTAGCTTTTCAATAGCGGGCTCCCGCTCGTCCGTCGGAATCAAACCGTATGCGTGTTGAGGAATCACATGCGCGAGGTAAAGATTCGCGCCGAAGTGACCAGCGATGACTATGGCGTAGTGCAGCGCGACTGAAGAGGCTAAAGAAAAATCGGTCGCAACAAGGACACCGTCAAGGAGGATATGAGCCACGGATTTCCCGCCGTCTGTATGTTATACGCCGCCGAAACATCAGAGAGCAAAACCGTGTTCGATCAGCGCTGCGCTTGCCAACTCCTTATCCGGCGCAGGGTCGGATATGAGGAAAAGCGAAGCAGGATTCTTGCCGAGACTGTCATCCTCGGCGTTATTGGGCTCTTGCCCCCAGCACTGGCAATGGGTCTGCTGCCTTGCCCGCTCTTACTCGGTAACTAATACGAAAGGCTGTTCGTCCCGGCTATCCGGCCGAAAGAGCATACCGCAGTCAGTCGTGGCGGCGAAGGCAGGAGGCTTAAGCTCGATCGGTCGCGTTGACACCGTATGAATGCAGGACATCGCGCAAGGTCAGGATGCCTTCCAACTTGTGCACATCCCCGCGGTTCACGACGGGCAGGATTTCGATCTGGTTTGCTCCCATGCGCTCCAACGCCAAATCAAGCCCTTGATCCGGGTGGACATGCGGAAAAGCGAGTGGATCCACGAGCTCAGCGAGCTGCTTATCAGCACTTTCCGTTAGCTCTCGCTCCAGTCTCGAAAGGCTGATAACGCCAACCACGCCTCGCTGATCAGTGATTAACCACGATAGGAGTTCAGTCGTGCGAACCCGTTCCACGGCTTCCCGCACCGTAATCTCGGCTGGCAGCAGCTCGGTAGCAGTGCGCATGACGCGGACTACCAGGGATTGACCGGGCCGTTGTCGCGTCTTGGCCGTCGGCAGGTGTATGCCATCCTGCACGGCCAGCGCTTCGTAAATGGGCTCCTTCTGCAATCGGGAAGCGACGAAAAGACTAACGAGATTAGCAATCATCAGCGGGACGATCACCGAATAGTCCTGTGTCATCTCGAAGATCATAAGTACCGATGTCATAGGAGCGCGCACGATCCCGGCGAAGACCGCGCCCATCCCGACCAGCGCGTAGGCGCCAGGCGACGCAGTGTAAGCGGGAAAGAAATGATGGGCCGCCGTCCCCACGGTGCCGCCCAACATGGCACCGATAAAAAGGGCGGGGCCAAAGATACCGCCTGCGTTGCCTGAAGCATAACTGGTGGTAACGGCGAGAAGTTTCAGAACCACCAGCATCAACATCAGATTGAACGCCATCTTTCCGTTCAACGCGTCCCCGACGAAGCCGTAGCCGACGCCCAAGACCTGCGGCACAAACCAGCCCATCAGGCCTACCAGCAACCCGCCCACCACCGGATGGAGCCAGGCCATCTTCAGGGGGAACCGCAGGAAGCGCTCACGCATGCCCAGTAGGAGTTTCGCGAAAGTCGCAGAAACCAGACCTCCGGCCACACCGAGCACCGCATACACCGCAAACTCCGCCGGATGGACCAGTTGATATTGCGGAACTTTGAAGAGAGGATGATCGCCAAGGAGCACGCGGAGAACCATCCACGCAGTTGCCGAGGCCAGCACCACCGCGCCCATCACCGGCGCGTTGAGATCGCCCACGATCTCCTCGAGTGCAAACACGACTGCCGCCAGAGGCGTGTTAAACGCGGCCGCAATCGCCGCTGCCGCTCCCACCGGGATCAGCTTCTTGACCTGCTCGGTACGCAGTCCGATGAGACGTCCGAGCACGGACCCAATGCCCGCGCCTACTTGAACCGAAGGCCCTTCGCGTCCTAGCGGGATCCCGCTGGCAAGCGTTGCTGACGTGCAGAAGAACTTGCCCAGCACGGTGCGCAGCGTGATGCGCCCTTCGCGCGCATAGAGTGCAGCCTTTGTCTGGGGCACGCCGCTGCCTCGCGCATTAGGAAAATAGCGATACAGCAAGTAACCAACGCCGAGTGAGCCGGCGACCGGAAACAGCAGGCGCCGCCACGGAGCACCGCCAGCCGGATACAGTCGCATTCCAATCCGTTCCGTCAACACGATGAAAGCGACGACCGCCAAGCCTGTCAGACCGCCTATAACGAGCGCCAGAACCAGAAATATCTGATCCTCGCGTTGTTGCAGCTTGCTCAAGCGATGTAACAGCGGTGTTTTCCACCAAGCCGCGCTCGTACTTCCCCCACTTTCACTCATCTTCCAAGAACGTCCTCCCCGAGAGCATATCTCACGAGATGTGCCTTTGGGCGACAGAAGGGGTGCCGACGGGATCAGGTGCCCCGTTGCGCGAGGAGTCAGCCGTAGAAAAATCGGGGGGCGTCCGGAATTATCACTTTCACAAACCAGAGCAGATCGCCGGTAAGTCCCCCAGCCTCTTGGCTGCCTGCGCTATTGACCGGCAATCTCCAACGCGGTGACTTCGGGCGAGACCGTGGAGCACCGCTCTCCAATCATGCAGCCGGTGGCGAGTGTGCCGACCCGGCAGGACGAATCCGACCTCGACGCCTATTTCGCGTTGCTGCCCGCGATTCCAGATCCGCAAGATTCGCGGGCAAAACAATCTCCCGGCTTGATCCCGAAATTTCCGTTACCGCCGCCCGCCGGTCGGAAACGTGCGCGGGCCTCCTTCGCTTTCCACCCAAAATGCCGACTACACCGGCGGCGGAAGCGAGGGATCTCGTAGCTGCACGACGATGCAAGGTGTAGCATGGAATCCAAACTCAAACGGACACCATAACGGACACTAGAACCGGTCTCATAAATATC
>PLWX01000280.1 GCA_003151155.1 Acidobacteriaceae bacterium | reverse complement strand
AACTTCTCAAGCGAGATGGTGCAGCAACTCGATGACGCGGTTCGCCGGGGCGCTCGAGGTCTCAAGGTTCTGAAAGATCTTGGTCTGGGCGTTCGGGACAAGTCAGGAAAGTTGATCACCGTTGATGATCCTAGGCTCGATCCCGTCTGGGAGGAGTGCGGCCGTCTCGGTATTCCAGTTTCCATTCACGTCACGGATCCCGAAGCGTTTTTTTACCCGACGGATGGTAACAACGAACGTTACGAGGAACTGACGGAACACCCGGATTGGAGTTTCTACGGCTCACAATTCCCCAGTAAGCAGTCGATTCTGGAAGCGCGCAACCGGGTTTTCGGGCGTCACCCGCACACCAAGTTCGTCGCCCTGCATATGGGAAACTGGCCTGAAAATCTCGATTATGTCGGAGATGTGCTGAACAAGTATCCGAATACTTACGTCGAGTTTGGCGCCCGGGAAGCCGAACTCGGCCGCCAACCGCGACGCGCCCGCAAGTTCTTCCTCGACTACCAGGACCGAATCATGTTCGGCACTGACAACGGACCGGAAGAAGGGATGTATACCAACTACTTCCGCTGGCTTGAAACCGCGGATGAATATTTCGAATATTGGGGATATCCCGGGCAAGGTCGCTGGATGATCTACGGCATGGAATTGCCAGACGATGTTCTCGAAAAGGTTTATCACGGAAATGCGGATAAGCTGTTTGCCAAAGCACCACAATCCAATGGGCACTGATGCAGTCGCGGTCGGAGTAGCTCGCTGCGATAGAATGAGGGCCGGGCGAGGTTGCTGCGACTGTCGTCCAAGGCTCGCAACCCATGTCGAAAATTGACCCGCCATCGCCAGTGACTGGCTCCGATGCGCTCATGAGCGAAGAGCGCCGGATGCAGATCGTGCAACTTGTGCGCGAACGCGGACGTGTCTTGGTACAGGAGTTGAGCGAACGTTTCAGCACTTCCGCGGTCACCATCCGCAGCGACCTCAACGAACTCCATCGCCGAGGTTTGCTTTTACGATCTCGTGGTGGGGCCGTCCACTTTGATTCCTCAAATCTGGAATCTCCTCTCACCGAGCGTCTCCAGACCCAGGCCGCTCAGAAGCGGCGCATTGCAACCGCCGCCGCCGCCATGGTTCACGATGGTGAAATCATCATCCTCGATTCGGGTACCACCACCCAGGAAATCGCGCGCCAGTTAAAAGGCAAGAAGGGTTTGCAGGTCATCACCAACGGCGTAAACGTCGCTATGGAATTGCTCGGAGTACAAGGCATTCAACTCGTGATTGTCGGCGGAATTCTCCGGGCCGATTCGGTTTCGGTGGTCGGAGGATTTGCTGAAAACATGCTGGAACACCTCGCTGCCGATCGACTATTCCTTGGCGCCGCTGCCTGCGATCCCGAGTTTGGGCCGAGCACGCCGAACCTCGAAGAGTCGCTGGTCAATCAGGCCATGGTACGGATCGCACGCGAGGTCGTGTTGGTCGTCGACGCTACAAAGTTCACCAAGCGCAGTATGTCGCGCATTACTTCCTTCTCGGGAATTCACAAGGTAATCACCGATAAAAGCCTTCCTCCTGAAACGGAGGAACGCCTCCGCGCTGCGGGATGTGAAGTCCTCCTGGTCTGATTGCTGGTCAGGCCAGAAACGCTTGCAGGCGTTCCGAGTCTCTGAACGCTTCCACCCCTCCCGCTTTCGTCGTAGAGTAGGCCGCAGTTCGATTGGCGAATTGCAGGCACTCTTCCAACTGAGATCCATGCACGAATTTGTGCAGGAAACCCGAGTCGAAACTGTCGCCAGCCCCGACGGTATCCACAACGTCAACCGTCTTGCCATCGGCCTTGATCTGATGTGTGCCTTGTCGCAGTAGCGCACCTTGTGGCCCTAACTTGACAACCAGCGTAGGTACCCGATGAGAAAGCCGCTCGATCGCATCCTGCACATCGTCGGTTCCTGCGATCTGGCAGGCTTCCCGCTGATTCGGCAGGAAGATGTCGACATACGGAAACAGTTCGTCGAGCCCGGTCCATCGGTCGTCAGGATCGTCATTGGTATCGAGCGAAGTCGTAAGTCCTGCGGCCTTCATCTCGCGAAAAAGGCGAGGCACGTCCGGCAGAAGTCCGAGATGCAGGTACAACGACGACAGATGAAAGTGTCGCGCCGACTTCAGATAGTCCAGATCAAGATCGGAGTAGCGCAACTCGAACATCGTTCCCGGATAAGTCAGGATGTGACGTTCTTTGCCATGCGGCAACAGTAGGGTTATCCCGGTCGATGTGCCGGTGCGAGTGCGAACCACTCGGGAGAGATCCACGGCACGATCGTCCAGATACTCGAGAGCCAACTTGCCCATGGCGTCCGTCCCCACGCAAGTTGCGAAGCCCACGCGCGTTCCGAGCGCCGCCAGGTTGTGCGCCAGGATTGCTGACGAGCTTCCAAGCGTCATGCGAAAGTCGTTCGCCAGGAGTTCGCGCTCCAACGGCATTTGCTGGGGAAGGCCGTACAGAATGAGGTCAAGATTGATTTCGCCGACAATCGCTACATCGAGTGCCATGTGTGTCCTGCGTTCTTCAATTTGCTCAAGAGTATACTGTCGCTGCTTTCGTCACCATTTGCTGTGCCTTCCACGATGAAGATTGTTCCCCGTCTTTTATGCGTGAGCGCCAATCCGGCCATCGATCGTCGAATGGTCTTGCCCAATTTTTGCTCAGGTGCGGTGAACCGCGCCAGCAGTGTCGATCCCGCCGCTGGCGGAAAAGCCGCGCATGTAGCATTCGCTGCGACAGCGCTAGGCGCAGATGTGCGCTGGCTCGCCTTCCTCGGAGGACCTGAAGGCGAAAGTTGCCGGCAGGGAATTGCCGCTCGCGGGGTAGAACCGTTGTCGGTCCAGATTGCCGCCAGGACGCGCACCAATCTTGAGCTTATCGACGAATCGAGCGGAGAGATCACCGAAGTATTAGAGCCTGGGCCGAGCATCCGCGAAGAAGAACAGGCAGAGTTCTTGCGGAGGTTCGACGAAGAGCTTAAGTCCCATCCTGTGGTTGTTGTCTCCGGAAGTTTACCTGGCGGCGTGCGAGCGTCCTTCTATCGCGAGATGATCACCCGGGCGAAGAATGCTGATTGCATTGCGATGCTCGACACGAGTGGCGAGGCTCTGTCCCAGTCCCTTGCGGCCGCACCTGACTTGATCAAGCCGAACCGAGATGAAGCTGCAGCGCTGCTGGGGATTCAGATCAGTTCGATCGCACAAGCCGTGCAAGCTGCGCGGTCTTTGCGCCAGCGAGGACCAAGCGTGGTGATCCTATCGCTTGGATCAGAGGGAGCGGTTGCAGTCGGGGACAGTTATGCGCTGCAAGCCCGAGCGCCGGTCGTCAACGCCATTTCAACCGTTGGTTCTGGCGATTCGTTTCTCGCCGGGTGGGCGGTAGGACTCGCGAGCGCCATGGATCCCGACGCCTGCTTGCGACTTGCGATTGCCTCTGGAACGGCCAACTGCCTCGCATCCAGTCCCGGGGTCATCAGCAACGACGAGGTGCAACGCCTTCTGGAACAAGTGGAAATCAGTCGAGTCTGATTCGCTGATCACATTTCACCGATGACTCGCACCTGAAACTTTCTTCTATCCGTGGGAGAAAAGTTCTTGACGCTAGCCCGCTCTCGACGTATAAACGCAAGCCAAAGCAAGTGTACGAAAGCTTGTGAAAGTAATCGGCTGCCAAATTGGAGGGATAATGCGAAGTCTGAGGCGCATGCGGCAAATGGACTGTTTGCGGTCGGTATTCCTGGTTTGTGTACTGTTCCTCGGATTCGCGGTCGCAGGCTTCGCGCAAAAAGACGCTGGAACCATTGCGGGCGTCGTGCATGACCCGTCCGGCGCAGTTGTGGCGGGGGCCGCGGTCATCATCCACGATCTCGACCACGGTGGCGATCTGAAGCTCACGACCAACGCGCAAGGTGAGTACGTCGCGAGCCCGCTCCGCATTGGCCATTACACGGTTGAAGCAAAACATCCAGGCTTCCGCGGGGTGCTCGCCGGTCCGGTTGAGTTACAGGTGCAGGAACGCGCCGTATTGGATCTGCAGCTTCAAGTCGGTCAGATCGCCGAGCAGGTGGAAGTGATCGCGGCGAGTCCACAACTCGAGACAGAGACGTCGGAACTCGGCCAAGTCGTAAATCAGCGGCAAGTTTCTCAGCTGCCATTGAATGGTCGGAACTTCGCACAACTCGCACAGCTAAGCACCGGCGTAGTGCCGAGCGAACCTGGCTCGCGGGATGAGGGCGGCTTCGGATTCAGTTCGAACGGTGCTCGCTCATTGCAGAATAATTTCCTGCTCGATGGCGTCGACAACAACTCGAATTTGCCCGATCTTTTGAACGAAACCAACTTCGTGATCGAGCCGCCGATTGATGCGCTGGAAGAATTCAAGGTGCAGACGAACTCTTATAGCGCGGAGTTTGGTCGCGGCAACGGCGCAATCATTAACGCTGTCATAAAGTCGGGAACCAATAAGTTCCACGGAGGTGCGTGGGAGTTTTTCCGCAACGACGCACTCGACGCTCGCTACTACTACGACACCTCGCGTCAGCCGTACAAGCAGAACCAATATGGCCTGATGCTTGGCGGCCCGATCGTGAAGGACCGAACATTCTTTTTCGCAGATTTTGAAGGCTTGCGGCTTAGCGAGGCGCAGCCCCAGACGGCTACCGTGCCCACCCAGGCGATGCGGAATGGCGATTTCTCAAGCGCTTTGGATACCTCAACTCCAGTGTTGGGAACGTTCACGTTTCCGAACGGTACTAGCCAGATAGTTCCCGTGCTCGATTGCAACGGTCTTCCAACCTATTCCGGCGAGATCTTCAACACACGCTTAACGCAGAGCTATGCGAGTAATCCCACGGGCGTTTGCGGAACCCCGTTTGGCTATAGCGGCGGCTTGCCGGTCAACGTCATGCCGCAAGGCGTGATTGATCCTCTGGCGAAACGGCTAACAGCGTTGTTCCCGATGCCGAATAGCAACAGCAACGCCGGGTTCAATTACCTTTCGGATCCCGTGCAGTCCACGCATCGAGCGAATTTCGATGTGCGCATCGACCACAAGTTCTCTGACAAGAACAACATTTTCGGACGATTCAGTTACGAGAATCAGCCCAGCTATATCCCTTCCGCGTTTCAATCGACGGGCGGCGACGGTGGCGGATTTTTCAGTGGAGTGGAGGACAATGCATACCGCAGCCTGGCGATCAGCGACATTCATACCTTCTCGCCAACGTTAATCAACGAATTCCGCCTCGGGTATAACCGAATCAACTCGCATCGATATCAAGACAACTACAACGTAAATGTCTCGCAGCAGCTGGGATTCCCCGGTGTTCCGTTCTCTCCGATCAACGGCGGACTACCGCAATTGACGTTCTCCGATGTTTCAACCCTCGGCAGTCCAACGTTTTTGCCATCGGTCGAGTTGCAAAATACCTACGTGCTCGATGACAACGTGACACTGGTGCGTGGCCGAAACACCTGGAAATTTGGTACCGAGATCCGCAAGGAAGAGTTCACCATCGACCAACCCGCTGAATCGCGGGGCACACTGAATTTCGGTAACGATTTCACTGGCAATCCGGGTGCACAAGATGCGCAGGATGCTAGCGGTAATTTCCTTGGTAGCGGATCAGGATACGCGTCGTTCCTGCTCGGCGCGACCGACGGCGGCGGTATCAACAACATTCATAACGTGGATTATCATCGCCCGATCTACGCGTTCTTTGCGCAAGACGACTGGAAAGTGAATGAGCGTCTTACCCTGAATCTCGGCCTGAGGTATGAGCTTTTCACAACCGTCAAGTCGCGTCATGACGAACAAGCAACCTTCGACCTCGCAACCGGAACATTGATCGTGCCGAAAGGGCAGAGCGCACAACTTACACCGACGCTAGCTTCGTTTATTCCGGTGTCGGCGACTGGAACGTCAGGCTTAATTCCTCCCGACCGAAATAATTTCGCGCCACGCATCGGCTTGGCTTACCTGATCAATCGAAGGCTGGTGCTTCGCGCGGGCTACGGAATTTTCTATGGTGGGCAGGAGAATGGTCCATATTCGAATCCAAGTCCGGGATTCAATCCGCCGTACTTCATCACGCAGTCGTTCAACGCGCCATGTTCAATCGGATCGCTCAACCCAGCCTTGGCATCCAGCGGTCAGTATTGCGGAATCCCAGGTCTGGAGTTCTTGCAGAACGGGTTCCCGGCCTCGGCGTTGACCGATCCGAACACGCCGATTCTTTATTCCGTCGATCCGAAGCTGCGAACTCCTTACATGCAGGATTGGCACCTCACGTTTGAACAGCAGCTTGGCGCGAACACGATTTTGGAAGTTGGTTACGCAGGCTCACGTGGTCTGAAACTCTACACCTTCCTGAATGGCAATCAAGCGGCACCGACCGCAGATCCAAATATTCCTTTTGCGGTACGACGTCCGATTCCGACGATCGATGCGCCCATTCAGTGGTTCCGTTCTGGCGGACAGTCGAATTACAACTCGCTGCAAACTAAATTCGAGCGGCGCTTCGCGGATGGTTTCAGCTTCCATCTCAACTACACTTGGGCGCACTCGCTCGACACCGCGTCCAACGCAAACCTCGGCGCGCAAAACGGCGGCGATTTCCAGGACATGCGCTATCCCAACACAGAGTATGGAAACTCCGATTTTGATATTCGACATCATCTCGTCGTCGACGCACTGTATGACGTTCCAATCGGACAGGGACACAGGTTTGCCTCGAATATTGCGAGACCGCTCGATTTCATCATTGGCGGTTGGCAGTTCGGCGGGATTGGAAGTTTCGGCAGCGGAAATTGGTATACGGTGACCAGCGCGGCGGGGGTTTCAAACGCCGATGGCGGTGGCAACGTGGGGACGTCAGATCGTCCCGATCAGATTGGGAATCCCAACGCAACCCCGTGTGTGCCGGGCACATGGTTTAACACCTGCGCATTCACCACAGCTGCTGTCGGGACGTTCGGCAATGTTCGTCGAAACACGATCCAGGGACCAGGCTTCGAGATCATCGACTTCTCGCTGTTCAAGGAATTTCACGTGACCGAGAAGAGCCGCTTTGAATTCCGCGCGGAGATGTTCAACGCTCTCAATCACTACAACCCCTTGTTTGCGAGATCCGGCCCGCAGAACGCAAATAACGCAACGGTTTATGACCCATCCAATTTGCCGTTATTCGGCGTGATCACGGCTGCTCGTCCACCGCGACAGATACAGTTGGCGTTGAAGTTCTTGTTCTAGAGGCCCATGGTGAGAAAGCTACTGATTGCCTTAGTGATCTCGGCTGCCTTTGCCGGCGCGCAAACACGCATCGATGGAAAGAGTGTGTCGGTGGAGTTCGATGCGCGCATGCATACTCGCGTCTTGGCCTTCCAGAACACACCGATTGGGCCAATGAGCGCCTCCGAGACGATCGTGGCGAATGGTAAGACGCTGTCTGAATTCGCGCTGACGTCGCAACATACCGAGCCGATTCACGACAAGATCGGCGAAGGGAAGCGATTGATCGTCGAGGGAAAGTCGGGCGATTTGATCAAGATCGTAGCGGTTTCCGTGTACGAAAAGTTTCCGGCCGCCGCTGTGTTCGACGTTTCTTATAAAAACGTTGCGAGTGCGCCATTAGAGATCACACAGTGGACGAACAATCACTACGATGTCGCCGGCTCATCGCTCTGGGCGTTTCAGCCCGGCACTTATGAGCGGCGCCCTGCATGGATATCCCCGCTACACGCAGGCGCTCATCAGAAGAACTTCCTCGGGATGAACGGTAGTGACTACGGAGGCGGAACGCCATTTGCAGACATCTGGTCGCGTAGCGTCGGCATTGCGGTTGGTGATCTCGAGTTGGTCGGCAAAGAAGTCTCGTTACCGGTGACAATGCCCGACGCCAAGCGAGCGACGCTCGCTCTCGAGTATGCGAAAACTCACAAGCTCGAACCGGGTGAGTCGCTTGCAACATTTCGAACCTTTGCGATCGTGCATCACGGAGATTTCTATGAGGCACTCGCCACCTACAAAAAGATAATGCAACGACTGGGGCAGCCAGTCTCGGCAAGAGCAGCCGATGCCGGCTTCCGTCCGATGTGGTGTGCCTGGGGTTATGGGCGACGCTTCAAGGTTGAGCAAATTGAGCAGACGATTCCTGAAGCCAAGCGGCTGGGCTTTGAGTGGGTAACCGTCGACGACGGCTGGCAGACGAAGTACGGCGATCTCACGCTGAATCCAAAAAAATTTCCGCGCGGCGATGCCGACATGAAGGCGCTCGTCGACGAGATCCATCGCCAGGGACTTAAGGCGCAGCTGTGGTGGTCGCCGATGAGCGCTGCAGCCGATTCGGAATTGCTGAAGGAAGATCCGGAACTGGTGCTGCGGAACAAAGATGGCTCTCCGCAGAAGATCTCGTGGTGGAACTCGCTCTATCTTTGTCCCGCAAACAACGACGTGATCGCGGTGCAACGGAAATTTGTAGAGAAGATCATCGGCGACTGGGGTTTCGATGGGCTCAAACTCGACGGCCAATATATGAATGGCATACCAGCCTGCTACAACCCGGCCCATCATCATGCGAAGCCCGAAGATTCGATAGAGCAACTGCCGCAACTGTTCAAAGCGATTTATGACGAAGCGCAAAAGCTTAAGCCAGGCGCCCTGGTGGAATTCTGTCCGTGTGGAACTTCGTATTCATTTTTCACGATGCCTTACTACAACATGAGCGTGGCGTCGGATCCGACGAGTTCTTGGCAAGTGCGTACGAAAGGGAAGGCCCTGAAAGCTCTTCTAGGTGACGGAGTTCCTTATTTCGGCGATCACGTCGAATTGAGCGATAACGCCACGGATTTCGCATCGACGATAGGAGTTGGCGGCGTGGTGGGTTCGCAGTTCACATTGCCGGCGGTGGCTTCGCGTGCCACGCAATTTGACCTCACTCCCGCACGTCGCAAGATCTTCGAAAAATGGGTAGCTCTCTATAAAAACAAGATGCTCAGCGAAGGCGTGTACCAGGGGACGCTCTACGATATTGGATTCGACCGCCCGGAGGCGCACGCAATTAAGAAGGGCGAGACGATGTACTACGGATTTTTTGCGCCGCAATTTTCGGGGAAGGTGGAACTGCGTGGACTCGAGGACCGCCAGTACAAGGTCACGGATTACGAGAACAACAAGGTTCTCGGCACCGTGCATGGCCCGACCGCACAGCTACAAACGAGTTTCGCGAAACATCTGATGCTGGAAGTAGAACCTCAATGACGATCGAAGAGCAGGGTGTCCGAAATCCGTTGGTGGCCATGCTGGAACTGACGGGGGAAGAGAAGCTGGCTCGGGGAGTGTTGCACACGCCCATAGAGATCGTGCAGCAACCGGTCACATGGGAGAACACCTTCGCGCGAGTGACTTCGCAAAGCGCGGAACTTCGACGATTCCTTTCCCAGATGTTACCTGCGTCTCGTCGGGGCTCGGCACCCACCGTGTATCTGGTCGGAGCGGGAACCTCCGATTACATAGGTCGGTCGCTGACAAGTGTGCTGCGTCAGAAGTGGCAATGCGATGTAATCGCAATTCCCAGCACTGATCTGATCACGGACATGGAAAGTTTTGTAGTGCCGGGTCGCGACTATCTTTGGATTTCCTTCTCTCGTTCAGGGGACAGTTCCGAGGGCGTAGGGGTGCTCGAGAAGGCACTCCAAGAATACCCACAAATCGCTCACCTGGTGGTGACCTGTAACAAAGATGGAAAAATGTCGCGATTGTGTGCGGACGTGGAGAATGCTTTTGTCCTGTTGCTCGACGATGCCGTAAACGATCGTGGCCTTGCGATGACAAGTTCTTTCACCAACATGGTGGTGGCCGGGCAAGCGCTTGCGAACCTTACGTCGCTTGGAAGCTATCGGCCAATCTTGGACGGATTAGTAGCAATGGGCCGGCGAATGCTTTCGTCCGGTGCTGCGGTTGCGGAGAGCGTTAGTCATATGCAATGCCGCAAGGCTTGCTTTGTTGGTTCAGGGGCACTGGCGGCGGCCGCAACTGAGTGCGGGCTGAAGGCGTTGGAACTTACCGCAGGTTCGATTTACACCATGGCTGAATCCACTATGGGGTTACGGCATGGTCCAATGTCCGCCTTGGATGAACATACTCTCGTCGTGTTCTTCCTGTCGGAAGATGAGCGTCGACTTCGCTATGAAATCGATCTGATGCAGGAAATCAAGTCCAAGCAATTGGGGCGGGCGCGGGTCGCAATTGCTCCGCGGGACGGTAAAAATCTTCGCGGATTATGTGATCATCTTGTCGCTCTCGATGCTCCAACAGGTTTTCCTGATGATTACCGGGTTCCAGTCGACGTTATTTTTGGACAGATGGTAGGTCTCTTCTTATCGATCGTGGCAAAGTTGCAGCCCGATCACCCCAGCCCAAATGGCGCGATCAATCGCGTAGTTTCGCACGTACAGATTTATCTGTAGCGCAGTCGGCGAAGCGCCTAAGTGAACCAAATCGCGAGAGAGTCCGTGAGTCGTTCATACTGCAAGCCAGACCACCGCGCAGGCCAGTTCGCGACCTCGCACGTGCCAAGGGCCTCCCGGGAAGAGCAGAGGGAACAAGCCGACAAGCGGTAGCACCGAGGTAGCCCGGGAATGGAACCAATACGGGCTTCCGAGGATTAGGTATGGAAACCGCAAATTTATTAAGGATATGGTGAGCGCGGAAGGAATCGAATCCGCGTAGGAACGTAAATTCAAGGACTTACAGAGCACGGACGGCAACGAAAGTATACCGAACATGCCGCGCTTCACTTTTGGTTCTCCGAAAGATGGGTCCTGAGGACGAGGGAAGGAGTTCTTGGGGTGGTCCCGCTGTTTAATGTAGGTGAGCCATTCTCGCGCAAGGGATTCAGTAGGAAAGAAACCCGCTACCATTTCCTGCGACGGCAGATCCTTCTGTGCACGTTTAATGTGCGCATCGCAGACATTCCACAGAGGCAGCCCCCAATGGTCGGAGTAGACAGTCTCGCACGGTCGAATTGAGCCATACCACCCAGTATTCGAATTCATTGGTGAGAGCGGCTCTTTCGGGTCGGGACGTCGAAGACTGATCATCTGTTGAAGCCAGTCGAGGATAAAAGACTTGGCATCGATGATGCAGCAGTGAGGAATATTGTTCTGCACCAGATAAACCCAAGGCGCGCCCTGCGGATGATAACGCTTGTAGAAGTTGTATGGTTTTACCGTCCCGCCTACGGTGTCTCTTCCGCCCACAATGATTAGTTCCGGCACGGCAACAGCTTTTTCATCGAACGTTATCTTGTCAACATTCTCTGGGTCTCCCTGTCCGGGATTAGTAAGAACTGCCGCCACTACACGGTCCGGGGCATACGCAACAAAATGACCAAAGTACGCGCCCGTTCCCGAAAACCCCAGAACGATCAACTTTGCGTCCCGCAACTCTGGATGCCCGCTTTCTGTTCCGAGTGTGTTGAGGGCAGAGAACAGGGATCGCCCCAAGCCGTGTTCGGGATTCATATCCATCTCACCCTTTTCCCCGGTTTCGGGCTGGCTCGCCGGGCACTGGATCGCCAACACCATCGCTACGTCATTGCGCTTCGCAAATGCAAGGACATCAGGGTCGGAATAATAGCGCGTGATGTCGGGGCCTCTGTCGTAGGTGACCCAGGCTGCCTTCACTGCTCTGTGGCCAGCTGGAAATGAGGCTTGGTAATCGCAAGGCTGAGCGATATTCTCACCCGCTCGGGGGATGTCGGTCGCTTTGTACTGGTGGAGTTGCGCGATGGCAGACGCAGGGACCAGTAGCAACGCTAAAAGCAAAAATCTTTTCATGAGCGGCCCTCCATCATAGAAGAACGTCACAATATACGAAAGGTTCGGCTTTTTTTTGTTGACCTTGGGGGATCTTGAATATTCCTGTCCAGCAGCAGGGAATCTCAAGTGACGAAAACAGCCGTAGCTGTTGAAAAACTCNNACAGCCCTTACCACTCACAATCCTGCCATACCGGAGTTACTTGCGATATCGCGATTTGGATCAAACCTCTCACGACATACGTGTGCGCGTCGCATGGCCCAAGCACGAAGGACAGGGAAGGCCTGCCAGTCATCCCACAGCTATCGGTCTGCGGCTGCGCCCAAGCCACTTAAAGACGAGATGGCCGATGTAGAGCGAGGCGAGCAGTAGTAAGCCTACGGCAGCGATGATCCACCATCGCAGATGCTGAAGTGCCTGGGAATAAGCGCTCCAGATGTCGAAGGATGTCCACTCTTCTACGATGCGGCCGTCGACAATGCGAAAGATGGTGATGCCGCGGAACTCCATGGGAGTGCCCGTCGGAGGCAAACCGCCGTAGCCGCTCCGGGCATGGGTACCGCGAAAGATCCATAGGATGGTGACGAGGTCGTTCTCAGTCACGGTCTTAACCACCGTCATGTGCAGGTCGGGGAAGGCCTGGAGTTCCCCGCGCGCCCAACCCTGGTCGACCTCGAGCGAGGCATCGCTATGGATGCCGTGGTTACGGAACTGGGGCGAGTAGATCTCCGCCGCCACCTCGGGCCGGCGTTGATTGAAGATCTCGTCGAAGACACGGAGCGCGACGGCGCGATTTCGATCCGCAAGCGGCTGTGTGGCTGCGGGCGGTGCGACAGCTGGCTTCCCAGCGGCAGTGGGCTGAGCTGAGACGACAGAGGTGAGAAGCGCGAGGGTGCCAGTTAAAAGAGCGGGTTTCAAGCGCAAGATCTT
>PLWX01000030.1 GCA_003151155.1 Acidobacteriaceae bacterium | reverse complement strand
GTTCGACCGCGCTGACGAAGAGAACTAGCGGGGATGGCAGTGAAGTCGTCATTCTTCATTTCGGCCAAGCGATGGTAAGTAGAAACACACTGTCGGTTTTCGCTTCGACGTCGTGTGGAACATCGTGGTCGAGGGTAAGCAGCTTCCCAGTGTTCATTTCGATCACCTGTCCATCGACGTGGACGTGTATCTCGCCGGAGAGTGCCTGAATGGAAAGACGCCCTGCCGTTNNCGTGTTCGCGGTATGCTCCGCTTGCCATGGCTGCTCAGATTGAAGCCTGCGAACTTCCTCAGCTATATCAAAACTGAGTAGCGTACCGGACGTAGCAACTAGCTGGCGAATGCGGCCGTCTTGCGCATGGTCTTCGTGCTGATTCATTGATAGCTCTCCTGTAGTACCCGTGATATCGTTCGCTCTCGGCTTAGATTCGATAGCCGAAATGACGAGTTCGCCGCCATCGGCCTGTGCTCTGCCCGCAAGTTGCTCCCAAGCCGAGCTCAGATCCTCAATGGCGGCGCGATCGAATAACCTGATCTGAAACACGGGCGGACACTCCGTTTCCTGCGCCACCGGACACCCGCAACGGACTACGGTGTGCGACAACAACACATCGCGCAACGGTACTTCGTAGGTCTGGCCGCAAGCGTTGCAAGGCAATCGAATTGAAACGGCGTCGAGGATATCCATCTCTGACTCCTTCCAGTGTTCGCTATCGCGAAGGAACCATCCGGGCACACTGGGGACACTGGTCGATACGTTGAGTCAGGTCTTCCGCGAGTGCCTCGAAGGACTGATGCGCATTGGTTCCTAGTCCTTCTTCGGCGATTGCAAACTGCTCCAACAACAGCCTGTGGTCGTCCTCTGAAAGTAATTTTTCTGCCATCGGGAAAAGGAGATAATCTTCTTTCCAGATGTGCGCTGGATACAGTGTCACGAGGCTCTGGAGCACTTGAATGAGCGTCAATCGGCCTTTTTCCGAATCGGCGATGTAGCCCGCGGCCGCGGAGTTTAGATCACTCATCAACTGGCGAGACTTCGCATGCTCGCCCTTTAAAGCCGATAAGGGACAGCCTGTGGAGGGAACTCCTTTGCTCTCCAGATAAGGGAAGAAATAACTCTCCTCTTTCCCGTGGTGGCATTGGTCGCTAAACACCCGCATGAATTGCAAAAGGTCTCGCAAAAGATCGGGTTTGACGGCATGGCGCAATTCGAGTTGGTCAACGAGTTGGGCCATTACCGCCACGGCTTTTTGAATGACTTTGTGCTCCCGCTCAAGTGCCTCCGTTGCTTTCGCCACGTGGTCCTCTTTCTGCGAACCGATCGTCCGCCGTCCTATCGCAACTGATCTTTGAAGAATGGGCTCACTCGACCCTACTAAGCTGTGGGCTTTGGCATTTTGATCTGCACCAGCAGCATCATGGTTGCTGTCTTCGCAGCAATGGCGTGAGGCACTAGAGGAGGCATGTACGCGAATGATCCGGTGCTGGCGTGGTGCACATCGTCTCCGAGCGTAACGTCAGCTTCTCCATTCAGAAAATAAAGTACTGCTGGGGTGGGAGCCGAATGCGTCGAGAGCTCCTGTCCCGGCGAGAATCCGAACAAAGTGATATTTACATGCTCGTCCTTTTGCAGCACCCGGCTAAGAATTCCCTCGTTCGGAACCTGGACGTCGGCCAGCAAATCGGCAATGAACTTGTAATCCATGCAGATCCTTTCTTACTTCAGAAACAGGTTTGTGAGTGCCTGTCGCATCGCCTGTCCATAAACCACGGAGATCGACATCGTGAGCGGAATACTCTTAGGGCAGATTCTGACGCAGTTCTGCGCGAAGCTGCATCCATGAATGCCGCCATCGCCCATCATCGACTTAATACGTTCTGCCTTGAGGGCCTTACCTGTTGGATGCTCATTGAAGAGGCGGACTTGGTTGATGATTGCGGCGCCGACAAATCCCGTCCGTTCGTTCACCTCGGGACAGGCTTCAAGGCAAAGACAGCAGGAGATGCAACGTGACAGCGGGTACATCTCTTCCTGTGTGGAGGGCTGGATTCTCGGACCAGGACCAAGATCGTAGGTGCCATCCACCGGCACCCAAGCCTTCACTCGTTTCAAGTTCTCAAACAGAACGCCTCGATCCACGGCAAGATCACGCACGACCTGGAACTTTGAAAGCGGTTCCAGTCGAACCGGATGCTCCAGTTTGTGTACCAAGGCTGAACAGGCCATGGACGCCTTGCCATTGATCAACATTGCGCACGACCCGCATACCTCTTCCAGACAATTGGCGTCGTACACGATTGGGGTAGTCGCCTTCCCGACGCGGTCTACTGGGTTCTCGGCAATGTCCATCAATCCTGTGATCACGTTCATCCCTGCTCGCCAACGCAGATCGAATTCTTCCCAGTGCGATTGCGATTCCGGCGTGGGCTGTCGTCGGATGATGAATCGGACCGTTTTTTTAGCCATGGCGTGCTCCTCATACCCGTGAGTACATCCTAGATCGAAATCCCGCTGGCATGGCGAAGGACGCACTCCGTCGCGGGGCCTTGGCATTTCCGCCAGCGTAGCGTAAGCAGTGATACACGAGAGCAGCAGGCCCACGAGCAACGAAGTGAATTTCATAAATACTTTCGTTCCCAAATGTCACCGCTACATGCGGGGTGGGTACAGCGACAAATACAAATAGGCATCTGCTGCTTCATCCGGGGTCAAATACGTAAACACAGGCATATGGCCACGGACGGGTATGGCGGGTGAGCCTTCAAGCACAGGCTTACCAACCGTGACTTTGGCGACGAATTCGTTAAGGCTCAGTCGTGACGTGAGCCGACTTAATGGCGGAATCTGCCCATCCAAGAGTTCTTGAGAGCTGGGGTTGTGGCCGACCGCAGCATGGCAGATGTGGCATGTGGACTTCACGATATGCTCGCCCACTCGCAGTGGTGGCTCGATGACCGGAATCTGTCGCTTCTCTGCGCCGGGGATGCCTGCAAGCAGCTGCAGGTATGCGAACAACGCACGGACTTCCGCATCCGTGAGGTAAGGAGTAGGGCTAGGCATATCTGTGCCACCCTTATGCAGACGGTCGAGCAGCATACCCTTGGCTTGCGAGGCGAGGGGCACCGCATCCTTCCAGGTCACGTCCATCCCCCTTTTCTTCATGCGTTCGATGTAAACCCGTGCGGATGTTGCGCGCACGGGATCGATGACAGAGTTAATTTCCGGAGGAGCGCCGGTGCCGGATGGGCCATGGCAGCCTTGGCACTTGAGGCGGTACAGGTCGGAGCCGTGCAGAGTGGTGCTTTGCCCGCTGAACTTGTTGGAAAGCTGCAACGCCGGGTTTGGCGGCGGCCACTCGCTGGGCATCGGGGCTGCGGGGCCGTAGACGCCGGACGACTTGCCCATGCTGGTTTCGTCGAACGGCCGATGGAGGTGTTTCAGCCAGCTTTCACCCTCCACCGGTGTTACGACTTGTGCGTACCCGAACAACGACAGCGCCAAAAGAAAAAATACTATCGTGAAAGGCTTCACTCCTGTCTCCGCTGGTTCCCATTCCCGCTGCAATGCTCGGCGATCGTTGTTCCGTAAACTTAGAATCGCTGTCTATTCCAAACCGGGAGATCTTCAGCCATTTGGAAAAGGGTCTGTAAACCCTAGGTGCACCACTGGACGAAGCGAGCAATCTTACCTACGCTGCAAGTTTGCGTGGAGGCGCTTTCTTCCGCCTGCGTCGCTTCA
>PLWX01000224.1:15500-15677 GCA_003151155.1 Acidobacteriaceae bacterium | reverse complement strand
GGGCAGTGTACTGCTTCACCAGCGAAGATTTCGGCTCCGTAAGAATCTTGATGAAATCCGATACGGTGAGCGATTGCAGCTCCACGCGAATCGGAAAACGTCCCTGGAGTTCAGGAATCAAATCGCTCGGCTTGGAAACGTGGAATGCGCCGGCAGCGATAAACAGGATGTGGTCGG
>PLWX01000224.1:0-15465 GCA_003151155.1 Acidobacteriaceae bacterium | reverse complement strand
TTGGTGCGCTGGCCGAAGATGTTGGGCAACATGTCTTTCATGTTGATGTCCATATCTTCGACGCCCTGGTTCGAAATGATCTCGAAAGAAGGGAAGTTCTTTTCGCGCACATCGAGTTCTACGGTGCGCTCGTCGAGCTTGCCTTCACGCAGTTGCTGGCGAAGTTTTTCACGGGTGCGCGAACCTGCACCATCGCCGGGCAGCAGGAGTTCTCCCTGCGTGAAACCTGCGGATCCGGCTTCATGCTGCACGGGTGGTGGCGAACTGGGTAGGAGAAGATCGAGCAGACGCTCTTCGGCGTTCAACTCAGCTTTGTCCGCTACGTCTTCCAGCTTCTCTTCGCGGATCATGTCGATCGCGATCTCGACGAGGTCGCGGATCATCGACTCGACATCGCGGCCCACGTAACCGACTTCGGTAAATTTCGAGGCTTCCACTTTGAGGAACGGTGAGTTGGCGAGCTTGGCCAAGCGGCGCGCGATCTCGGTTTTGCCTACACCGGTGGGCCCGATCATGATGATGTTCTTGGGAATGATTTCTTCAGCGAGATCGGGCGTAAGCCGCTGGCGGCGCATGCGGTTGCGCAGTGCAATCGCCACGGCGCGCTTCGCTTCGTGCTGGCCGACCACGTACTTGTCGAGTTCCGCCACGATTTCGCGCGGCGTCAGTTCGTCGAGCATTACGTGTTCTTCATCGGTGGTACTGGGTAAATAAATTGCCACTGCCTGAACTCCTGAACTTTTAAGCCCTCGCGCGCTGGGCGCGATTCTCTTTGCGGATCACCAGCTTCAGCCCTGACCACGTGTCGTCGATGGCGCAAACTTTGATATCAACCAGTCCCAGCGTCAGCGCGTAATCGCGAATCGGATTTTCTGTCAGATCGGTAGCCACCCCTGACGCCTTCTTCGGCCAGCCGATCCAGATCATCCCATCGCTCTTGATACGATTCGCCAGCGACGCCAGGTGCTTCTGAAAATCCGCTGCCGACTTCTCAAAACAAACAACTACGTCGATATGCTTCGCCGTGCGCGTGACATACGCCGCGTCCTGCGGAAGAGGGCCGAGCATCTGCTCGAACTTGTCGGGTGCATTCATGACGAAGACGCGGTGTCCCGGCTTGATCCCAAGCTTCTGCATCAGGGGCGTTCCGGAATATCCCGCCATGCACTTCTCCGTTGGACGCTAAAGCTCTTCGAATGTGACCTTATCGTTAGTGTAAATACAAATCTTGCCTGCGATCTTCATCGCCTCCTCGGCGATTTGGCGTGCGGACAATGTGCTGTGGTCGTAGAGCGCCGTCGCCGCCGCGGTGGCATACGAACCGCCGCTTCCAATCGCCGCTATCCCGCTATCCGGCTCGATCACATCGCCCTGCCCGCTGATGAGGAACGTCTGTTCCTTGTCAGCGACCAGCAGCAGCGCTTCGAGTTGCCGCAACATCTTGTCGGTACGCCAGTCTCTGCCCAACTCGACGGCCGCGCGGCTCAGATTGCCGTGATATTGCTCCAGCTTGCCCTCGAATTTCGAGAACAGCGCAAACGCGTCGGCAGTCGATCCGGCAAAACCGGCAATAATCCTGTCCTGGTAAAGGCGGCGGAGCTTGCGGGCGTTGTGCTTGATCACGCCTTCGCCGAGCGTGACCTGCCCATCGGCAGCCATCACAACTTTGCCGTCACGGCGCACGCATAAAACTGTGGTGGAACGTACTAATCGCTTCGGACTCATGAGGTTAATCTTTGATTATACCAGTGGGAAAAGGATGCAGCGTGGAACGACACGAAGGCCAGGTTACGCAAGATTGCAGGCCAAATGCGCAAACAGTTTGGACGTACGAAAGCCCCCAACTTTAGCTCGGGGCTTCTGTGCGTTTAACATTCCGGGCCCGGGCGTTAGCTCCCTGAGGCAGGATATTACCGTCTTCCGCGTCTTCCAAAAGCAGGTCGACTGGCTGGCGCTGCTCCCTTGTAATCTTTCGGATAGAGCACCACGTGCCGTCCGCCCGCTTCGCCCGCGCTCTCGGTGCGCAGGTCTTCTTCGGCGCGCAGCGCGATATGCACAATGCGCCGCTCACGCGACGACATCGGTGCGAACGAATACGGCACTCCGGAATCGCGAACCTTCTCGGCCGCCACTTGTGCCGCCATCTTGAGTTCGTCGAGACGGGTCTTGCGGAAGTTCATCGAGTCGAACTGCAGCTTGTCATGCTCATCCGGCGCAAGACGCAGCATCTCGATGCACACAAACTCCAGGCTGCGCAGCAGTTCGGCGTTCCGTTCCAATAACATCCCGCTGTCCGGGCCTGACAATTCTACTAGGATCTCCGGCGCCGTGAACTCGCGATGCGGTTGTGGCGGATCGACCGTGATGCGGTACTTGAGGTGGAGATCCCCCTCTTTGATAACCGTGTTCAGTAATTCGCTGACCTTCTTTGCGGCGGCAACTTTATCGGCAATGGGCATAGGTTACGTAGTCTCTAGAACTGCAAACTCAGTAGTGTACCTAAAATCCTGTCTTCAATCCGTATCATCGGGAGCGAAGCTCGCTCACTCTCTCCCGTTCTGTCATCCTGAGCGAAGCCGCATCAGCGGCGTAGTCGAAGGACCCCTACCCCCTAATCCAAGCCAGAGGTTCATTTTCCCTTCAACGCCCGCTTGTTCGCCTGCTTTAACCGTACCGCGGCGATCTCCCGCCCCAGTTCGGTGCGGTTCATGATCATCTGCTGGATGAACCCGATCACGTTACCCACGATCCAGTACAAGCCCAGCCCGGATGCATACCGCAAACTGATGTACCCCAGAAACACCGGCATCATGAACGTCATCATCTTTGCCTGCATCGGATCCATGCCCGCCTGCGGCGTCATTCGCTGCATGGTGATCGTGCTGATCAAAATCAGTACCGGGATGATGTACAGCTTGTCGGGCGCCGAAAGGTCGTGCAGCCAATACCAGTGTGCCTGGCGCAACTCGATCGCTACCGCCAGCATGCCGTAGAACGCAATCAGGAACGGCATCTGAATCACCAGCGGCAAACATCCGCCTACCGGGTTCACGCCGTGTTCCTTGTAAAGCGCGGCCATCTCGGTGTTCATATCGGTACGCTTCGGATCGTTCATCTTGTATTTCTTGTACTTTTCCTGCAGCGCCTTCATCTGCGGCTGGATCTTCTGCATCTTCAGCGCCGACTTCATGCTGCTCAAGCGCAACGGCAGCAGCACCAGGTTGATGATCACCGTCAACAGGATGATCGACCATCCCCAGTTCGCCACAATGTGGTCGTGCGTCCAGCGCAGCCACAGGAACAGCGGTTTGGCGATAAATCCAAGATATTTTCCGAAATCCACCACCCGCGCAAGATCCGGGCCATTCAACTGCCCCGGTGCGGTGTTGGTGTGGACGCTTTGCAGAATGTGCAGCGCCTTTGGCCCAACGAACACGCGTTCCAAGGTCGGCCCGTTCAGGTCGCCCACCGCTGCGCCGATCACATCCACCGGCGTCGTCTTGTTCGGGTCCGGCTTCTCCAGGTCTTCCGGGATCCGCAGCGTGTTGTGCAGCGTGATCAGGCTGGCTGCCTGCGGATCGTCAGGCATGAACAGAGCTGCGAAATATTGGTCCTGCGCTCCCGCCCAGTTGAACGGCCCGCGCAGTGTCGCGCCGCCCACGGCCTTCTTGCCCGTCAGTCGATCGGTTTCGCCCGCATTTTCATGCGCAACCGCCTGCAACGAGTACGAGGCGGGGGTTGTGTCATCGCCGAATCCGCTCGGCCACGCCGGCACCGCGGCAATGTTTGCGCCACCACGCGTGACATTTGTTTCGACTCCGACAACGTAGGAATCGCTGAAGCGGAAGGTCTTCTTCGCGACGAGATCACCATCGGAGAACTCAAACGTCAGTTCGCCCGGCGTCGCCAGGTTTCCCGTCGCGCTCGCGACGTACAGTCCACTGTTGAGCTTGTTCGTCAGTGTCTGGTCGTAGGTGTAGAACGACAGCGGATACCCAAACTGCTTGGCCGCCTCCTGGTGTACCAACTCCAGCGGCTGCCCCTTTTCGTCTCTGTACTGCTTCAGCACCCACGACTTCACCTGACCGCCACGGTTGGTGAATACGATTCGCGAGACGTTGTTCTCGACAATCGTTTCCGTCTCCGCCTGGGCCTGCTTGGCCACGGCTGGAGCCGCCGCTTTGCCGGACGGTCCAGCCACCGCGGCCGCCGGAGCGACTGCCGCAGACTGTACGGTCTGTGCCTGGGTATCTTGGGGTTTCGGAGCTTGCGGACGGTTCTTGAAAAATACCGTCTGCCCGACGACGATCATCAGGAAGGTGAGCGCGAAAATCAGCAGCAGCTTCTTTTCGCCGCCGGGTTCTTGCTGGGGATTACGAATCTCTGCCAAAGGTTTCTACCGTTTCACAGTCGCGGCTTCGTGCGCCGCATTCGAGATCTTAGGATGGTCGCAGGCATGCGCCTGTGGCACAGGGTCGTGTCCTCCGCGCACAAACGGATGGCAGCGAAGCAATCGACCGGCGGCCAGTACGCTTCCACGCACCGCGCCATGAACTTGAACCGCCTCAATCGCATATTCGGAACATGTCGGCACATAGCGGCAGGCGACGGGCAGCAGCGGCGAAATCCACCGTTTGTAGCCCTTCAGCAACTGAACCAGTATGGCCTTCATCGCGGTTCCTTCCCGGCGCGAGGCTTGGGTTTTCTTTCTCTGGATACGTTTGTAGCCGTTCGCGGGTTCGCTTGCCCCGCCGCAACCTGCTTTCCGACCACCGCCAGCGCTGTCCGCATCTCGTCCACCAGCACCCTGTACTCGGCCTTCAGCACCGTCTTCTTCGGATTCACCACCACGTCCACCGCCGAGGCAAATCCGTTCCACGCCTCGCGAGTCGCTTCCCGCATCCGGCGCTTCATCCGGTTGCGATCCACCGCGTCTCCCAGGGCCTTGCTCACCGTGAATCCCACCCGCGGCCCCATCGACCCCGGTTGTACCGCGTAGAACGCCGTGAGATTCGCGGAGAAATGGCGGCGCCCCTGCTCGTACACGCGGCGATAGTCGGCGTGCTTGAGGAGGCGTGCTTCTCGGGAAAATTTCACGGAAACGGTGTCGCCACCGTGCGGCAAGAAAGCTTTTGTTGTAGCGGACTTCCCGGCGCTTTCCTGCAACGTCGTCATTGCTGCGCTGGGTCTCACCTGGCTGATCTTGGTCGTGCGGACGAATTCCGTCGAACTAGTCGCGGTATCCTGCGCTTACAGAGACGCGCTTACGCCCCTTGGCGCGACGACGCGATAGAACGGCCGCTCCGCTCTTGGTCTTCATACGGGTTCGGAACCCGTGCGTCTTGGAACGTCGGCGGCGATTGGGTTGAAATGTACGCTTCGGCATGGAACCTCAAACTCCCTTATCTTGATAACTTTGCACAGGGCAAACTAGAAGTATATAGGACAGGGACGGGAACCGGCAACCAAGCCCTTTTTCGCCGCGTTTCGGACCGCTCCAGCCGATCAGCCCAAAGCAAAGAAAACACTTATCCCCGCCCGCGCACATTTCATCCACCGCAACGACCCACTCGTCCCCCGTTGCTTCCTACCCCTCCAATTCACGCCATACTTCCACCCCATCGGGAGAGATGAGATGAGCCAGTCCAACCGTGATACCGGCCAGTAAGTCGGCCAAAAATCGCGCACGGGAATACGTCTTCAGCGCCAGAACCGACTTGGGTAACCAATCGTGCATGGAAGAAAATACGAGCCTTTGCATAAAGGTAGCGTTCAGAGAAGCTGAATGGAATCACGGAATGCTGGGATGAACCTTCGTGCAGAAAAAACCGGCAGGAATTCTCCTGCCGGTCGTCAACAAAGTCCTTAACTAATTCTTTACCGCTCCTGCCAACTGCCGCACCACGTAATGCAGGATCCCGCCGTGACGGTAATACTGCACCTCTTGCGGTGTATCGATTCGCAGCGTGGCCTGGAACGTCGTGCTCTTGCCCTCCGGTGCGGTCGCTACCACTTCCACGCGGTTTCCCGGCGCAAAGTTGTCCAGCGCTTTGTTCAACCCGCGAATTTCGAATGTCTCCTCGCCCGTGAACTCAAAGAAATCCGAGTCCTCGCCCGACAGGAACTGCAGTGGCACGATGCCCATGCCCACCAGGTTCGATCGATGAATGCGCTCAAAGCTCTCCGCAATCACCGCGCTCACGCCCAGCAGCCGCGGACCCTTCGCCGCCCAGTCGCGCGACGATCCCGAGCCATATTCTTTGCCCGCCAGGATCACCGTCGGCACGCCGTCCGCGCGATATTTTTCCGATGCGTCAAAGATCGTCATGTCTTCTTTGCTCGGATAATGTCGCGTGTAGCCGCCTTCTTTTCCGGAAACCATCTTGTTGCGCAGTCGCGTGTTCGCGAACGTGCCGCGCATCATTACTTCGTGGTTCCCGCGCCGCGATCCGTACGAATTGAAGTCCCCAGGCTTCACACCATGCTCGATGAGATATTTTCCCGCCGGACTGTCTTTCTTAATCGATCCCGCCGGCGAAATATGATCGGTCGTGATGCTGTGCCCTAGGATCGCGAGCACCCGCGCACCTTTGATCTCTTCCACCGCCTTCGGCGTTCGCGCCATGCCGTCGAAGTACGGCGGGTTCTTCACGTAGGTTGACGAATCTTCCCACGCAAACGTCTCGCCCTTTGGAACCGCCAGACCCTGCCAGCGCTGGTCGCCCTTGAAGACATCCGCATACGTCTTGCGGAACATCTTTCCCTCGATGCAGGCGCTCACCACGTCATCCACTTCCTGCGTGGTCGGCCAGATGTCGCGCAGGAACACTTCGCTGCCGTCTTTGCCTATCCCGATCGGGTCCTTCGTCGGATCGAAATCGATCCGTCCCGCCAGCGCGAAAGCCACGACCAGCGGCGGTGACATCAAATAGTTCGCGCGTACTTCGCTGTTGATGCGTCCTTCAAAGTTGCGATTTCCTGAAAGCACCGATGCAACCACCAGATCCTTCTCGCCGACCACTCTCGAGACTTCATCGGGCAGCGGTCCCGAGTTCCCAATGCAGGTCGTGCATCCGTACCCAACCACGTTGAACCCAAGCTGATCGAGATACTTCAGCAGTCCCGCCTTCTCGTAGTAATCGGTGACCACCTTTGATCCCGGCGCCAGCGAAGTCTTCACCCAGGCCGGTGTCTTCAGCCCTTTCTCGACGGCCTTCTTCGCCACAAGTCCAGCGCCGATCATGACGGACGGATTCGACGTGTTCGTGCAACTCGTAATGGCCGCGATCACCACCGATCCGTGATGCAGCCCCTTCTCCACCGTCTCGCTGCCGTTATGTACGTGCGAGCTCGCGCCGTTGCCGCCCACTTCCGTTCCCGGCCGTACCAGCGACGGCAGCGCCGACGCAAACGACGTCCCAATACTTCCCAACACCACCCGGTCCTGCGGACGCTTCGGTCCTGCCACGCTCGGCACCACGCTTGCCAGGTCGAGTTCCAACACTTCGCTGTACTCGGCTTCCGGCGTGTCCGCGGTGTGGAATAGTCCCTGCTCTTTGCAATAGACCTCCACCGTCCGGATATGTTCTTCGCTTCGTCCCGACAATCGCAGGTAGCGCAGCGTTTCATCATCGACAGGGAAGATGCCGCAGGTCGCGCCATACTCCGGCGCCATGTTCGCGATCGTCGTGCGGTCTGCCAGAGGCAGGTGCTGCAAGCCAGTGCCGAAATACTCCACGAACTTTCCGACCACGCCATGCTTGCGCAGCATCTCGGTCAGCGTCAGAACCAGGTCGGTAGCGGTCGCGCCTTCCGGCAGTCGTCCGCTTAGGCGCACGCCCACCACTTGCGGGATCAGCATCGACACCGGCTGTCCGAGCATGGCCGCTTCGGCTTCGATACCGCCTACGCCCCAGCCCAGCACGCCGAGTCCATTCACCATCGTGGTGTGCGAATCCGTTCCCACCAGCGTGTCCGGATAAGCCAGCGGCTTTCCCGTCTCGCCCTTGCCCAGCACGAACACCACCCGCGCCAGGTATTCCACGTTCACCTGGTGCACGATGCCCGTATCCGGCGGTACGATCGCGAAGTTCTTGAACGCCGTCTGTCCCCAGCGCAGGAACGCATAACGCTCCTTGTTGCGGATAAACTCCAGCTCGGCATTGATGTCGAACGCTCTCGCCGATCCGAACTCGTCCACCTGCACCGAGTGGTCGATCACCAGCTCCGCCGGTTGCAGCGGATTGATCTTCGTCGCATCGCCGCCCAGCGCTTTCATCGCTTCGCGCATCGCGGCCAAATCCACCACTGCCGGCACGCCGGTGAAATCCTGCAGGAGTACGCGGCTCGGCATGAAGGCGATTTCCTTCGAAGGCACCGCCTTCGGGTCCCACCCCGCGAGCGCACGGATATCTTCGAGCTTCACGTTTTTGCCGTCTTCGCGGCGCAACAGGTTTTCCAGCAAAATGCGCTGCGCATACGGCAGGCGCTTGGTGTTGAATCCTAGTTTGTCGAGGGCATCGAGGCGATAAATTTCGTATTCGCGGTCATCCACGCGAAGTACGGCACGGCTATTGAAGCTGTTCATGAGCGACCCTTCCAAAGAAGTTGCGCCAATGCGCAATGGCTAATTGTTGCGGATCCTGATGGCTGGCCTACTCCACAGGGGGAGTCGGCATACCCATCCCCAAACTCGGCGAACGCCAAGTTTTCCGGGAGGGCGTGCAGGCATTGACCGGTACAGGCTCGTCAGCCGGAACCCTCCAGTTTAACTCCGGAGTGGGGCGGAGGGAAATGCCCTCAGTCGTGGGATTCCAAACGTTTCGCTTGCGAGTCTGTCACAACTACCCTCTCACCGCTTCCACCAGCAGCCAAATATTCAGCCCCGCGATGACCGCCGCCGCCCCCCAGCTCAGCGTCTTCAAGAAAGCCCCATTCACGAACTCGCCCATCTTCGCTTTGTCACTGGTAAACGCCACCAGTGGAAAGACCGCGAAGCTCAACTGCATGCTGAGGATCACCTGGCTGAAGATCAGCAGTTTGGCCGTGCCGCTGGCGCCATAGAAGAAGCTGACGATAATCGCCGGAATAATCGCGATCAGTCGGGTTACGAGCCTTCTTAACCAGGGTTTCAGCCGGATATTGAGAAATCCTTCCATCACGATCTGCCCCGCCAGCGTTCCGGTCAGCGTCGAGTTCTGTCCCGAAGCCAGAAGCGCCACCGCGAACAGCATGCTCGCCCCCGTGACCCCCAGTAACGGTGAGAGCAGTTTGTACGCGTCGGTGATCTCCGCCACTTCGTGGTGGCCGTTGCGATAGAACACCGCCGCCGCCACGATCAAGATCGCTGCATTCACAAAGAACGCAAACGTCAGCGCGATCGCCGAGTCGATATTGCAAAAGCGAATTGCCTCGCGCTTGCCCTCCGACGTCCTCGCATACTGCCGCGTCTGAACGATCGCCGAATGCAGATAGAGGTTGTGCGGCATCACCGTCGCACCGAGAATGCCCACCGCGATATACAGCATCGTCCGGTTGCCAATCAATTCCTGCCGCGGCAGCAATCCCGCGAGCATCGGCATAATTTCGGGATGCGAATACAGAATCTCCAGCCCAAAGCAAATGCTGATGGTCGCAATCAGCGTTACTACAATCGCCTCGATGTACCGGAACCCGCGCTGCTGTAGCAGCAACATGAGCAGCACATCGCCGGCGGTGATGCACACCCCCAGCGTCAGCGGGATATGAAACAGCAATTGCAGCGCAATCGCCGAGCCGATCACCTCCGCCAGGTCGCAGGCCGCGATGCCAATCTCCGCCAGCACCCACAGCATCCAGCTCACCGGCTTCGAATAATGATCGTGGCAGGCCTGCGCCAGGTCTCGTTCCACCACGATCCCCAACCTCAGCGCCAGGCTCTGCAGCAGGATCGCCAGCAAACTCGAGATCAGCACGATCGACAGCAGTCGGTAGTTGTACTGCGAACCGGCGGCGATGTCGGTGGCCCAGTTGCCCGGATCCATGTATCCTACGGCCACCAGGAAACCCGGCCCCGCGAACGCCACCAGCTTCCGCAGAAATCCTGGCCCGCTCGGAATCGGCAGGCTGCTGTGGACCTCGGGAAGGCTGGGCATGCCTTCGGTGACGCGCCACGGGCTAGTGCGGGTATTCATGAATCTCAGTTGGATGCAGCGAACCTCTCATTATCACTGTAAAAGCCCAACAACGGAACCCGCCAGCGCCTCCATCACAGATTGAGGTTTGACAGCACCGTGCCGCGAACCCTACCCTTCTGTTTCGAACCTGTGAAAGAGGCGTCATGAAGGTCCTGGTCATTGGCGGCGGTGGCCGCGAGCACGCACTGATTTGGAAGCTGAAGCAGTCGCCCCGCGTGGAGAAGCTCTATTGCGTTCCCGGCAATGGCGGCATCAGCGACGAAGCCGAGTGCCTCCCCGGCGACGTGAAGAGCGTAGACTCCATGCTCGAGATCGCCAACCGCATCCGTCCCGACCTCACCGTCGTCGGCCCTGAAGTCCCGCTCATAGCCGGTATCGTTGACGAATTCCAGAAGCGCGAGTATCCCGTCTTCGGCCCCACCAAGGCCGCCGCCCAGATGGAAGGCAGCAAGAGCTTTGCTAAGCTCTTCATGCAGCGCCACCGTATTCCCACCGGACACTACGCCGTCGTCACCAACAAGGCCGAGCTCCACTCCGCTCTCGATCACCTCTCCGCGCCCGTCGTCGTCAAAGCCGATGGCCTCGCCGCCGGCAAAGGCGTCGTCATCGCCAAGACCAAGGAAGAAGCCACCACCGTAGCCCTGGAAATGCTGAGCGGCAAAATGCTCGGCGAAGCCGGCCTGCGCGTCGTTCTCGAGGAATTTCTCGAGGGCGAAGAACTCTCGTTTCTCGTAATGAGCGACGGCGAACGCGGGGTTCCGCTGGTTGCCGCGCAGGATCACAAGCGCGTCGGCGACAACGATACCGGCCCCAACACCGGGGGCATGGGCGCCTACAGCAGCGACAAGATCGTCGATCCCCAGATGCGCGAGTGGCTGCTCAACCACGTCGCCCGCCCCGTCATCCAGGGCATGAAGACCGACGGCATGGAGTTCAAGGGCATCCTCTACTGCGGTCTCATGATGACCGCCAAGGGACCCATGGTCCTCGAGTTCAACGCCCGCTTCGGCGATCCCGAAACCCAGGCCATCCTCATGCGTCTCGACAGCGATCTCGTCGACGCCTTCGAGGCCTCCGTCAAGGGCCGCATCAGCGAAGGCGATTTCAAGTGGTCGCCCGATCCCGCGGTTACCGTCGTCATGGCCAGCGGCGGCTACCCCGGTTCCTACGAAGCCGGCAAAAAGATTTATGGACTCAACGAAGCCGCCAAGGTGGACGGCGTAAAAATCTTCCACGCCGGAACCACCAAGCGCGACGGCGAGTACTACACCGCCGGGGGCCGCGTCTTAAACATCTCGGCCCGCGCCGCGACCTTGCCCGATGCCGTCAACCTCGCCTACGACGCCATCATGAAGATCCGTTTCGACGGCATGATCTACCGCAAAGACATAGCCGCCCGAGGTCTCCGCGCCACGAAGTAACGAAGTAGGAAGGGTGGAGCGGGCCTTCAGGCCCGCATACAATCTCTCTAGGACTTGTCATGCTGAGCGAAAGAATCCGCATACCAATGCGGATTCGCAGCCGAAGCACCTTGCGTTTCTCCGAGGTCACCCCGCTCCCGCGAATTACAATGGACGCGTCATGCCCAACCCCATCCGCGTAGCCGTCATCGGTGCTGGCGCCTTCGGCAAAAATCACGCCCGCGTCTATTCCGAACTTCACCGTGAGACCCAGGCCGGCACCCAGCCGCAGCCTGTCGAACTCGTCGGCATCGTCGACACCGATACCGCCCGTGCCGCCCAGCTCGCCAACGACTTCCAGACCCGCGCCTACGCTTCCATCCGCGAACTCCTCGCCCACGGCGGCGCCGACGCCGTCTCCATCGCCGTCCCTACGAAATTCCATCGCAACGTCGCCCGTGAAGCGTTAGAAGCCGGCTTCGATGTCCTCATCGAAAAGCCTCTCGCCGCCACGCTCGACGAAGCCGACGAACTCATCGACCTCGCTGCCGAGCACGTACGCATCGCCCAGGTCGGCCACCTCGAGCGCTTCAACCCCGCCATCCGCGCCACCATTCCGCTCATCACCAAGCCGATGTTCTTCGAGGTCCATCGCCTCAGCCTCTTCGGCCCGCGCGCCCTCGACGTCGACGTCGTCCTCGACCTCATGATTCACGACATCGACATCATCCTCTCATTCGTCCCCGGCGAAGTCTCCGAGATCCGCGCCGTCGGCCTGCCGATCTTATCGACCAAGGTCGATATCGCCAGCGTCCGCCTGCAGTTCGCCAACGGATGCATCGCCAACCTCACCGCCAGCCGCGTCTCCACCGAACGCGTACGCAAGCTCCGCTTCTTCCAGCCCAATCAATATGTCTCGTTGGATTACGCCCGGCAGGACGTGCTCGTCTTCACCGTCAACAAAATCGCCGGCGGCGCCATCGAAGGCGGGCTCCCGCAAATGCCCGACGTGATGCCCTCGAAGCCGCCCGTCATCCCCGAAGAACCGCTGCGCGCCGAAACCCTCAGCTTCCTGCACGCCGTCGCTACGCGCGAAACCCCGGTAGTCTCCTTGGAAGACGGCCGCCGCGCATTAGCCGTCGCTCTCGACATTCAAAAAGCCATCGAAGAACACGCCCAGCGCGCACACTTGGATTCGTTGACGCTTTAATGGGAGTTCGTTCGCGATACATTTTGGTAGTGTGGCAGATTTGCGAGTGGTAAAGGCTGTTCGCAAAAATCTATCGGGAACAGTGAAATACTCCCAGGTGTCTATCTTTAAGGGTAGCGTTGCCATGTTGCCCCGGATGTTCAACTCCATTGGCCGTTAAAAGCAGGATTGGAGCGGATGATGATTCGTCATATCGCGCGCTGCTATCTCTTCGAACGTAAGGTCAGGATTTTCGCATTGTTGCTCGCGCTGTTGAGCACTCTTACCACATTCTCAAGCGCACAATGCGGCCCTCCGCCTCAACCGCGAACAGGTCAGCTATCGGCCATCACGTCTTTCGTAGACCCTCGCGGCTGGGTGATCCCGGGACTGAAAGGGGCGACGGTCGTCACTCCGCCTGTCATGGTAGTCCAGCCCCTCCCAACCGGAGAGGAACTCATCTTTTACAAGCCTTCCCCTGCTTGGGTGAATTTACAGTATTTCGACACTGACACGGATGGCAGCACGCTTTATATCCTCCCGGGCAATACGATGAACATCGAGAGGATTGTCGAAATGCGCGTTAAGGGTCGTACTTACGCTTATTGGGCGTACACGGCCAATACATATCACGGGCCCCGATTGCCCTCTCTGCCCAAAGTCCTCCAGAGAAAGCCAACCCCAATCCACCTGCAAAATCACAGATTCTTCCCGGTGGGCCCGACTGCGGCGATGACCTTCTCATTTACTCCGATGAGGATGGTGACGGCAAATTTGAAACGCTGCGTTTTTCACGTTCGATGCGAGAATTTCACGTGCCTAAATGGGCAGAGCAGCTCATGACGAAGCCTTAAGAAGGATAGTTGGCGAGAAATCTCCTTCCCACAACAAGCGAAAAGATGAGTGCTAACGATCATCCGCGGTAGTGATCTTGGCATCAGGCGACCGACAAACTTCCCACCCCGCCCTCACTCCCCAGTTGACTCCTACTCCTCCCCTCCGCCACAATCTCGCGCATCCCATGATCGTCACCACCGAATACGTCGACATCCCTCTACCAGGTTCCCCCATGCGAACCTTCGTCGCTGCGCCCGCCGCAGAAGGTCAGTATCCCGGCATCTGGTGTTATTCCGATATCTTTCAGCTCACGCCGCCCCTGCTGCGCTTCTGTGTTCGGCTCGCCGGCTACGGATTCGTGGCCGCTGCCCCGGAAATCTATCGCCGCATCGAACCACCCGGAACCGTGATCCCCTTCGATGACGCCGGACGCACCCGCGGCCAGCAGGACGCCGCCGGGACGACGGTCGCCCATTTCGATGCCGATTGCCGCGCCGGCCTCGACTGGCTCTCCCAGCATCCCCGGGTCGCACCCGGGAAGATCGGTGTCGTCGGTTTCTGCATCGGCGGCCACCTCGCCTTCCGTGCCGCCTTTCAGCCCGATGTCCGCGCCACCGTCTGTTACTACGGCACCGGCATTCACGACGGCAAGCTCGGTCAGGACGCCGATGCCCAGTCGCTCGCCCGCGCTACCGAAATCCGCGGCGAACTCCTGATGATCTTCGGCACCCGCGATCCGCACGTCCCCGACGCCGGCCGCGCCACGATCGATCGCGCGCTGCAATCTTCCGGCATCCGCTACAACACGCTGTTGTACCCAGCCGAGCACGCCTTCACCCGCGACGAAGGCCCGCGCTTCGATCCCGAAGCCACCGACCTAGCCTTCGCGGAGATGGTTCGCCTATTCCGTAAAGTCATTCAAATCGGAAAGACGTAATTCGACCGTGGCGTCACTGTACGGTTATCGAAATCGACTGCTTAAAGGTGATTCCCGCGCTGTCTTTGGCCTGTACGGTGACTCTATGGGTCCCCGTCTTCAATGGCACGTCGGCTTCAAGTGCTTTTGTCTTCGCCGTATAAACAGCCACGCCGTCGACATAAATCTGCAGCAGTGTTACCGGATTGCTATCGGTCGTACTGGCGCTGACGTGAACAGGGGATGTCACCGACGCATTGTTCACAGGTGCGCAGATCGTCACTGAAGGATTCACCATGCCGGGAGTGCATCCCGACGCGGCAGCCCCCGTTCCACTGAGCGCGATCGTTTGCGGCGAGGATGAATCGGAGTCATTGATTGAAAGGGTGCCCGACCGCGCTCCCAAAATCGTAGGAGTGAACTGTACGCTGATCGTGCAACTTCCGCCGGCGGCGAGGCTGCTGCCACAGTTGTTGCTCTGCGTGAAATCGCCGCTGGTCGCGATGGAATTTATGGTGAGAGCATTTGTCGAACTGAGGGTTACAGGCTGCGCTGAACTGGAAGAGCCGACAACAATGCTGCCAAAGTTTAGCGACGAGGGCGTGACGGTCACTCCGGATGAGACGCTGGTCACGGTAACCGACTGTTTGAAGAGCAATCCGGTACTATCTTTTGCCTGCACCGTCAGTCGATGAGTTCCAGGCTTCAACGGGATGTCGGCCTCCAAGGACGAAGCGTTCACCGAGTAAACAGCCACACCGTCGATAAATATCTGCAGCGTCGTCACCTTGTTGCTGTCGGTGGTACTTGCGCTCACGTGCACCGGCGAGGGAACAGAAGTATTGTTCAGGGGCGCGCAAATTGTCACCGACGGATTCACCGTGCCGGGCGTGCATCCGACCCCGGAAGTGCCCGTCCCACTGAGCGTGACCGTTTGTGGCGAGGTCT